>JBFHVA010000001.1:0-50582 GCA_041589735.1 Gammaproteobacteria bacterium
AAGTAGGGCCGCGCCTGCAGGAGTAAAGACAAAGCAATGCGTTACCCAATCTCAACATTTCGAGTGAAAGCCCTCGCGGTGGCGGCATCAGTTGTCGCTTTCGCTCTGGGCGCCGCATCTCACGCAGCCGAGCCTACGGTGATCGAACTCACCCAGGTTGGGTGTCAGTTTATTGAAAGCGAGAACGGCATCAATCATGGCTTCAAGACGACCCAGGCTTCCGATTGCGAGACCATTAACGAGCGCACTGGAGAGCAGCGGCTGAAAAGTGCCAAGGTGCTGCGCTTGAAGCCCGGTAAGTACCTGTTCAAGGTGACCAATGAGAACGTTCCTTACCCCTTGGGCTTCTGGGTCCGAGGAGACGGCGTCCTCAATCGTGCGCGCTTGCCGAGCGTATCTGGCGGCGGCCTTACAATGGGTAAGTCCAGGGACTACGAGATCGATCTCAAGCCCGGAGAGTACGTATATTCGTGCCCGCTCAATCCGACTCCGGACTATAAGCTCGTCGTTTCGGGCTGAGCCATTTTCGGTTTCGATCGGGATCACGCTACAGCCAACGGGGCGGGCCGGTTCGTTCGGTCCGCCTCAAATCGTTTGCAACATGGAGAGATCGATGAAAAAGCTGATACAACTTTCGGCGCTGGTAGTGGTGATGAGCCTGGGGCTCGCTCCCGTTGGCGTGATTGCGGATAACCCGACTCCTTATCCCGGCACTCGGATCATGAAAACGTCGCATTCTTACGGGACTCTGGTTCAACGTCTCGAAGAGGCGGTGAGCAAGAACAAGATGGGAATTGTTGCCCGCGCCAGCGCGACTCTGGGCGCAAAGAGTATCGGCGTCACCATTCCCGGGAACATGGTGGTGATGGTCTACCATCCGAAATACGCGGTGCGCATGCTCAACACGAGCGTTCCTGCCGGCATTGAGGCGCCGATTCGCTATTACATCACGGAGGATGCAGACGGTACGGCGACGCTGACCTACCGGACGCCCAGCAGTGTGTTCAACCCTTACGAAAACGCCGAGCTTGACCAGATGGCGAAAGAACTCGACGGCATATTTGAACGCATCGCCCAAGACGCCGTCGGCCAGTAGGGCAGGCGTCCCCCGGCCACTGAGGGTCGCCGCCGGAAACAGGGCAGACCCTCGTGGGACGCCGCCCGCCGGGATTCGGGAAGCTAAAGTATGGGCCGCGCCGGCCGATACCCAGCACGTATTCCGGAGAACTCAATGGCTGGAGAAACCCCTCCTGGCGACGGGACCGGCGGCACCACGCGGTACCGCTCCAGGGGCGTCACCACGGAAATTGCCTCGGCGGAAATCAAGGCCTCGGAGGTCTATGGCGACGCACGCACGCCGGTGCTGAGCGTGGTGGCCGGCGCCCAGGTCGGAATGACCATTCTGCTTAACGGCTCCACCCTCACCGTGGGACGGGACGCCGGCTGCGACATTCCCCTGGTCGGCAGCGGGATTTCCCGTAACCACTGCCGAATCGAGCGCAGACCCGGGACCACATTCATAGTCACAGATTTGAACAGCACCAACGGAATCTTCATCAACGGCTGCAAGCGCAAAGTCCACGAGCTTGTCGACGGCGATCTGATCAAGCTTGGCCCCTACACCGTGCTGAAGTACGGAATCGAGAATACTGCCGACGTTCGAACCCGCATTCGGCAGTACGACCAATCCATACACGACGACCTCACCGGCCTATATAACCGACGCTACTTCGACTCGAGGTTTCGGCACGAGCTCGCCTATGCGAAACGCCACGGCGACCCTCTGAGCGTCATACTCTTCGACCTGGATCGTTTCAAAGACATTAACGACGACTATGGTCACGCGGCGGGTGACTTCGTAATTCGGCGCCTGGCAGAGCGCCTCTCCGGACATCTGCGTTCGGAAGACATCCTGGCGCGCTACGGCGGCGAGGAGTTCGCCATCATTCTTCGCGGCCACAACGAGGAACAGGCTCTTATGACCGCGGAACGCGTAAGAACATTCGTCGAGGCGCTCGCGTTTCCGCTGGGTGAGGGCCAACGCTCCCTGACCATTTCCCTCGGCACGTCTACCTTGCGTCCGGAGGGGCCATCGACCGCGGACGAAATCGTGGCCGAGGCGGACGATAACCTTTACAAGGCCAAGACCGACGGCAGAAACCGCACCGTAAGCACTAAGAAATCATAGGTATACGCGCTTCCACTAGCTCTTCTGGTCGAATCCCGCTTCCGGACTTTGCGATTCCCGACGACGCACACGGGTTCTCGCCCGCGGATGAAGGCGATACGATACGCCGCCTGCACCTGAATTTTCTGGACACATGATCGATCCCTTGCGTCTTGTCGTCGGCATCAGTGGCGCTTCCGGTGTCATTTACGGCATCCGGTTGCTCGAGCTGCTTCAATCCACTGCGGTGGAGACTCACCTGGTGATGTCCAAGGCGGCGGAAATGACCATCAGCTACGAAACGGATCGAAAGACATCGGAAGTGAAAAAACTCGCCGATGTTTGTTACCCAGTCGGTGACATCGGTGCGTCCATATCCTCCGGATCGTTTCGCACCGAAGGAATGATCATTGCCCCCTGCTCGGTGCGCACCATGTCGGAGATCGCCTCCGGCGTCACGTCGACATTGCTCACCCGTGCCGCGGACGTGGTGCTGAAGGAGCGCCGGCGGCTGGTGTTGCTGTTGAGGGAAACACCGCTTCACGCGGGGCATTTGCGCACCATGCTGCAGGTGACCGAGATGGGCGCCGTCGTGATGCCTCCGGTGCCGGCGTTTTACGCCCGGCCCGCGAATATCGACGAAATGGTTCAGCAGACACTCGGACGCGCCCTGGATCTTTTCGGCATCGATTCCGGAGTCGTGCGACGCTGGGGCGAGAAGAAGGGCAAGAAACAGGGTGCTTCTAAATAAATCGACAGCCGGATGTATAGGGGTCGTGTTGTTGATCGTTTCGGCGACAGCGGCGCCATGGATGCAGGCTCAGCAGTACGTTTTCGAACCGGTGGCGGTATCCGAAAGCGTGCTTTCCAGGCCTCATGACCTGATCCTCTCTGCCGACGGTCGCCAACTCCTGGTGGCGGATCTAGGCAATCACGTGGTGCGGGTAATGGATGCAGAGACCCTCGCCGTTGTGGGTGAAATTGGATCGGGTGAGCTCTTGGCGCCCCACGACGTGGCCATGGATGACCGAGGGAGGCTGATGGTGGCGGACACGGGCAATAATCGGGTCGCCATATTCGAGCTGAGCGGGGTCACTGGACGTCTGGTGGACCAGCTCAGCGACGGACTCGGACGGCCCGAGGGAGTCGTCCAGGGGCCGGATGGCCGGGTGTTCGTGACCAGCGTCGCCGGAAACCACATCACCGTCTTCAGCAACGGGCGCCGGGTCGCCCGTGCGGGCGGTCCTGGACGCGGTCCGAATCAATATAACCGGCCTCATGACATCGATGTCGACGACGCCGGGCGCCTCTTCGTCGCCGACCCCGGAAATAACCGCCTGCAGGTGCTCTCCCCGGATCTCGGTTTCCAATTCAGTATTGGCGGCGCCCTGCCCTATGATTTCAATGAGCCCAAGTATTTCGCGCTGGATGAACTTGGGAGGTTATACGTAGGCGATCAGTTCAATCACCGGGTTCTGGTATTCGATCGAAATCTGGCGCTTGTGGGTCAGATGGGCACGGGATCAGCGGGAGATTCACCGAATCAGCTCAACGGTCTGGAGGGCGTTGTGGTGCGTGGGCGAGACGTTTGGATTGCTGATACCTACAACCACCGGATCGTGCGTTATCGAAGAAAAGACGGCGGCTCGAACTGAAAGGACGAATGCCGGCGGGAGGGCGATGAACGGGCACTGAATTCGCGCCCCCTCAATTTATTCCGGCGGAAAATTCCGCAGAGCGCAGCAGTCGGCGGTTCCTGCGGACGATTCAATCGTTACGGATGGATCCGTTGGCGCGCTGATCCGGAGGCCTCGAAGACTCGCCTCCTTGGATATCTGACCTGGCGGAAACAAACTCAGGTTTTCCCGCCCAGCGGCGGATACCGTTGGCGGCGCCAAACACACGCGGATTGCTAATCATTCGCAGCACAAGGGTGTGCTTTCCGGGGAAGTCAATCAGGGCGAGGGCAATTAGAATTGTCAGCAGACCTTGCCCTGGAATGAAGAGCATGATGATTCCGGCAATTAGAAGCACGGAACCCAGAACATTGCGTAAAATGATGAGCAAGAGAGCGATGACTGGATGCCGTCCGCTGAATGCTTTGGAATCTAGGCGGACGAAGAAATCCGCCGGAAGAACGATGAGTATCCAGGGAATCAGCAGTGCAGTTAAAACAAAGAGCACGATCGAGCCGAGTCCGAGCAGCCAGAACAGTTGCTCATGAGCCCTGAAAATCTCGAATATAGCGTCGATCAAACGTTTATCTCCCGCGAATAAATTCGCGGCCAGGTTCTCGTGGGATTGTATTAACCGATCTCACCACGCCGGCTCGTCTAAGGTGTAAATAGCGCAAACAACAAAACATGAATGACGTTTCCCTGCTGACATCAAAGCCGACGCCACGGCCTGGTGAGGGCGCGGCGCGATCCGCTATGCGACATAGGCTTCATATACTCAATTACAACATACAGGCTGGCATGGCGTCGCGGCGCTACGCGGATTATCTACTGCACAGCTGGAAGTATTTTTTGCCGCATCAGAACCGCTGGCGCAATTTCGATGCCATGGCGCACCGGCTCAAGCACTATGATGTAGTCGCGCTTCAGGAGACCGATCCCGGCAGCTTGCGCACTGGATTTGATAATTTCACCGAATATTTAGCCAGGCGTGCCGGCTTTCCGTATTGGTTCGAGCAAATCAACCGTGAGGTGGGCAGCCTGTCCAAGCACGGCAATGCCATCCTTTGCCGGGATCGTCCTTTTGACGTGGTGGATCACAAGCTGCCGGGAATACGCGGCCGCGGCGCGCTTATAACGCAGTTCGGCCGGCCGAGAACGGGTCTTGCGGTCATCTCAGTGCACCTCGCGCTGGGAAGGCGGCCGCGGCTGCTGCAGATGCAGAGCCTTTGTGAATGTGTCAAAGAGTACAGTCACGTCGTCTTGATGGGAGACTTCAACTGCGAGCTGAACAGCCGGGAGATGCGCATGCTTTGTTCTTCGACGGGATTGCGCGCCCCGCGGAAGACCGGAGACACCTTTCCGAGCTGGCGGCCCAGGCGCCGGATCGACCACATCCTGGTGACTCCGGGGATCAGTATCGTAAAAGCCACCACCCTGGCCTGGAACTACTCCGACCATCTGCCCGTGGATATGCAGATCGAGCTGCCAAAAGAGGTGGAGCTCGAGCTGAATTGAAGCGGTTACGCGTAACGTGGACTGCAGCAATCAGGGAAGTCCGCTGAAGGAGCGGGCCTTGGCCGCGAATCTTTAAATCAGGTGTTTTGGAGAACTGCCTTCAATTAACCTGCGTCTGGTGTCTCCATTGCGTTCAGCGGTGTCCGGTTTACTTTTTGCCGCCAGCCTCGAACCTACAAATACGGCGAGAACAGCCAGGCCACCGCATCCCTCGTGCGTACCGGCAGCGACCGACTGTCAAGTTCGTCGAGCGTAATCTTCCGGGAGCGACGCTGGATCGATTCCGTGTAATCCAGCAACCGTTGAACCAGCCCACGATCAAAGACTTCCACGTTGAGCTCGAAATTCAGTCTCAGGCTGCGGGGGTCGAGGTTGGCCGAACCCACCTGGGCATAGAAATCGTCGATTATAAAGAGCTTGGTGTGGGCGAAAGGGGGAGGCTGATAATAGGCATTAATGCCGAATTCGATCATCTCCCAAAGCATTTTTCTCGTCGCCCAGTGGACATACGGCAGATTGTTCTTCTCCGGCATGATGATGGTGACACCCGCGCCTCTGAGTGAAGCTGACTGCAGCGCACCGATCATCTCTCGTGAAGGAAGGAAATAGGGTGTGACGATAACCACCCGCCGCCGTGCTGAGGAAATCGCTCCGACGAGAATAGTCGCGAGGGTGTTGAAGTCCTCGTTCGGGCCCTCGGCTATGGCGCGGCACATGGCGGTGGCCTGCGACTTCGTGGATCTCGCGGACCAGTCGTACGGTGCCCACGGCGGAGTCTTGTCACCAGTGCAGAAGTGCCAGTCATCCAGAAAGGTATGTTCGAGCTGGCCGACAACGGGCCCCTCAAAACGGAAATGAATGTCGCGGGTGCGCGCCGGTGGCTCCGGTGACTGTGCCAGGTGACGGTCGGCGATGTTCATGCCGCCGGTGAAGCCGATCCTGCCGTCGACGATGAGCAGCTTTCGGTGATTTCTAAGGTTGATATAAAGCGTTGGCGGGATGAGTTTAGGAGGAAGAAAGCGCGCCAGACGGACGCCTCGTTGTTTGAGCGTTCGTCCAACGCGCCGCGGCAAGCCGTAGAATTCTCCGACGCCGTCGACGATCGCGCGTACGTCGGCGCCGCGACTTACGGCGTTGCCCAATGATTCGACAAAACGCATGCCGGATTCGTCCCGCTGAAAGATGTAGCTCGAAAGCAGGACGAAGTTTTGTGCCGAATCAATGGCGCGCAGCATATCGGGGTACGCCGATTCACCGTCTGCCAGCGGCGAAATGACGTTCCCCGAAACCAGCGGATGGTGGGCCACCGCGTCCGCGGTACGAGCGATGTTCTGATAGTCGTCGGGAAGGGTTTCGTAGGACACTTCGAACGGCGCCAGTCGAGCTATTCGATTCTCATCCAGATCGATCCTGAAGGATCGCTCCTCCTCCAGTTTCTTGGCGCGGGTTCGAATGCGGTTGATACCGAAAAACGCGTAAAGCAGCGGCCCCGCGATCGGAAATAGCAGGCAGATGGCGACCCAGGCAAATGCGGATCTGGGGTCGCGCTTGAACAACAGCGCGTGCACCGCCGTGGTCAACGCCACTGCCGAGATCAGCAGCAGGATCAGCCATTGACTTGCCGACATACCGAACATCGTCGTCGCCCGATTTGAAAGATATCGTCGATAGCGTACTGCAAGGAGCGGGCAGAGCGTACCCGAGGAGCGTGTCATTCAGGACACGGTGTAGATTACCTCGTGATTCGGAGGCCCTCGAACGCATCGAATCAAAAAAAACGCCGCCCGAAGGCGGCGCTTTCAACTTGACGCAGTAGGAGAGTTCAGCTCACCTTTCGCCAGGTGCCGTCCGGTTGGCGGCAGGCGCGGCCTTCGAGCGTTTCTATCTCGTTACCGATGATTACCCGGGTGACATAACCCCTGCAAAATTGCCCGTTCATCTCGTAAATTCCCGTCGGGGCGACGTTGTACCGCGCGCCGGTATCCGGATTCGTCCAGCTCACGGCCTGGTAATCGTCGGCCCGCTCGATCGCTTGCCCGGTGCACGCCTGGTCGATCTGGTCCATGTGCGCACCGATGCTCTTGCCCACCAGCACGCCGACGATGGTACCGGCCACCGCGGCCGCGATCTGTCCGTCGCCTTTCCCGACTTGCGATCCGGCCAGGCCTCCGACAGCGCCACCAATCAGCGCGCCCACAGCCTCGCGGTTGCAGGTGCTTTGAGAAATCCCGTACTCGCGTGATTTTTGCACGTACGCGGCTTCGTCGTACTGGTTATGGCGCGCCTTGAACTTATGCTTGTTTTTATGTTTGGCGCGGTAGCCGTGGGCGGGCGCCCACGGTGGCGGATCGGCCCAGCTCACCGGTGGCGCGGCGAGGAGAAGCGCGGCGCCGACGACGACGGACTTTAAGATCCCCTGGACTCGTTTCCTTGAAGACATTTCACTGGCCTCTGGTGCCTTGACCGGATTTATCATAAGTAAAATCCTAGTCTCAAATTCGTGAGCGGCCACGCCCAACCGGGAAGGGTTATGTGAATTCCGTCACACTCTCCGCAATATTGACGGATCGCGCTCCGCCGGGTTCGCGGGCAGGCCGTCAGACGGCGACCGGACTGGCCACCCCGGTGCCGCCAAGCCCGCAATATCCGGACGGATTTTTCGCCAGATATTGTTGGTGGTAGTCCTCGGCGTAGTAAAACTCCGGCGCCTCGATGATTTCCGTGGTTATAGGACCGTAACCCCGTTTCGCCAGCGCTCGCTGGTAGGCATCGCGCGAGGCCGTCGCCTCGGTTTTCTGCGCCTCTGAGTAAGTATAGATACCGGATCGGTACTGGGTGCCTACGTCGTTGCCTTGGCGCATGCCCTGGGTCGGGTCGTGGGACTCCCAGAACACCTTCAGCAGCGAGGCGTAATCGATGTTCGCAGGCTCGAAGACCACGCGGACCACTTCGTTGTGCCCCGTGCGGCCGCTGCAGACCTCCTCGTAGCTGGGATTGGGGGTGAATCCGCCGGCGTAGCCGACGGCGGTGACATAAACCCCTTCGGACTCCCAGAAACAGCGCTCGGCGCCCCAGAAACATCCGAGGCCGAAAAGCGCCATCTCCATCCCCCCGGGATACGGGGGCTTGAGCGGGCGACCGCTGACGAAGTGGCGCTCCGGGACCGGCATCGGTGTGTCGCGGCCGGGAAGGGCGTCTTCAGGGGCCGGCATGACGGTTTTTTTTGTAAACAGAAACATGGAAAAAGCTCCCGAATCGACGGACCCGTACCAGTGTCCCTCCTGAGAAGGACCGCCTCAAGAGGCGAGAGCCGGGCCATGTTGCGTTGCAAAATTCTCTTGCCATGAGACAACGACGTCCTGAGCGCGTTCACTACTGGCGTTGTGCTTGTTTGACGCCGGTTCAGGGCTCACCCTTGGCGCCGCCGTCGGGCGACCTGCTGGCGCGCGTCGCCGAGGCGAATTCCCGTCGCCTTTTGCGTAAACTGAATGCTCGTCCGTTTAGGTGCCCAAGCGCCCAGGTGCCGGAATGAATTACTACCAGAATGTCCTCGACCTCGTGGGAAGAACACCGCTGGTCAGGCTCAACAAGCTCGCCTCAGCGGGCTCGGCGACGGTGCTCGCTAAGATGGAAAACCTTAACCCGGGCGGGTCGGTAAAAGATCGTATGGCGGTGAACATGGTGCAGCGCGCGGAGGAAGCCGGTCTCATCAAGCCGGGCGCGACGCTGGTTGAGAGCACCTCGGGCAATACCGGACTCGGACTCGCGATGACCGCGGCGGTAAAAGGATACCGCTGCATCTTCACCATGCCGGACAAGATGAGCAAAGAGAAAATTGACATGCTCAAGGCATACGGCGCTGAAGTCATCGTCACTCGAACCGATCTTCCCCACGACCACCCGGAAAGTTACGTCGAGGTTGCCAAGCGCATCGCCCGTGAAACGCCGTCAGGCTTTTACACCGACCAGTACTACAACATGAGCAACCCGGAAGCCCACTATCTCACTACCGGGCCCGAAATCTGGGAGGACACGAACGGTCAAATCGATTGCCTCGTGGGCGGCATCGGAACCGGCGGAACAATTTCGGGCGCAGGCAAATACCTCAAAGAGAAAGCCGCGGAGGCCGGACGCAAGTTACGAATCGTTTGCCCTGACCCAGAGGGCAGCATTTACAAGGATGAGTTCTACAAAGGAAGCTCCGGGGAACCGGGCATCTACCGGGTCGAAGGTATCGGCCACGATTTCATGGTGGGCACCCTGGACTTAACGATCATCGACGAAATATTCAACGTTTCTGATCGGGACTCCTTTATCACCGCCAGGCGACTCGCGCGTGAAGAGGGCATTTTCTGTGGAGGCTCTACCGGGACTGCCGTCTACGGCGCGCTCAAGGTCGCCAAAGAACTGGGCCCAGAAAAGCTGGTGGTGGTAATACTCTGTGATTCCGGCGACCGTTATTTGAGCAAATGCTACGATGACGAGTGGATGAAAGACATGGGCTTCCTCGGGCCGGAGCAACGGCTTGGCACGGTGCGCGAGGTGCTGCAGTTCAAGGGCGACAAAGTGGAAGTCGCGGAGCCAAACGAAACGCTTGCCAGCGTTGCAAAAAGAATGTCGGAGCTTGGGATCTCTCAGATGCCGGTCAAGGCAAAAGAGAATGGCGCCAGATTGCTCATGATCCATGAGGTGGATCTACTGCAGAGTCTGGTAAGCGGGCAGTGCACGCCCGAAGATACGGTAATGAAAACCGCCAAGCCGCTCGAGGGCCAGGTGTCCATGGACGATCCGCTGACCCGCGTGCAGACCGTGTTTGATCAAAATAACGTTGCGGTCGTAATTTCCGAAGGCGCCGTTGCCGGCATCATCACTAAGATCGACGTGGTGGAGTTTCTGGCGGCGCGCAGGTGACGGGCGCGCCCGATCGGAGTTCAGTTAAGCTCGAGACACTCTTCGACGAAGTTTTCGAGCGCAAGCCTCGACGATTCTGAGATTTTATAAATTTGCAGGCCGACGCGGTATTCCTGCTCTGAGACGCGCCTCGAGAATACCGCGCTGCACTCGGCTTCGAACTGCTCGGGCTCCTGGCCGGAGTGGCTCAGCCGGAGCTTCAACAGCACTTTCGGAGGCTTGGTTGGGCGGGACAGACCCGGGCCACCGAATATCTCTCGAACGGTGATTCCGTCGCAAAGGAGTTGAACGCCCCCTTTGGAGACGTCGTAGGTGGATGCGAACAATGTCTTGTCTCCCGGGGCGATGATTTCGACCGGCAGACTTTTCTTGATCCGAGGATAGTCGCGCTTGTATTCGCTCATCGGCACTGTCGTGTAATTTCACGCGGAGACCTGATCGTAAGAAGAATAGCCTGCGATCGCGGCTGTGGAAACCTGAAAGGGGCTCTTATGCTCGACCCGGCGTAAGCAATGGACCCCTCGAACCGAGGGAGGAAGCGGAGCGAGGGCAGCCCGCAGAATGGGGCCATTTCGACTCTGACTCGAAAGCACGATCTCGATGGCAAATCTGAACCTATACCTATACATGCGAGGATTCCAGCGCGGGCTGGTGATCATATTGGTGCTGGCGGGGGCGGCGTTCGGGGCCTGGGAAGTGCGCAGCCGTATCACCCATGTCCACGAAATCGATGCCAGAATCGCTGGTGAACTGATCACCATAAGCAGTCGCGTATCCGGTTGGGTGAACGAGATCGTCGTCGAGGAGGGCGACGGGATCGCGAAGGACCAGGTGCTGGTGCGCATAGATGGTCGCGAGTCAAAGCTGCTGGTCGACGAGCTCGAGGCGCAGATGCGATCGGTAGCATCTGAGCGGGCGCGACTCAACGCCGAGCGCAAACTGATAGACGAACAGACGAAAAGCCGATACGAGACCCAGCTTTCCAAGATGAGCGCGGCGGAAGCGTCCGTATCTGCGCTGGAGCCGCAGCTGGAATTGGCGCTTTCGGAGCTCAATCGCGCCAAGTCCCTTTTTGAAAAGCGAGTGATTCCAAAACAGCAGCTCGACCAGGCGCGCGCCACCGCGCGCAGGATTCAGGGGGAACACCGCATGGCGGTGGCGGAGCTCGAGGAATCACGCTCCGGTATTCAGGAAGCCCGCGCCGAGCGGGAGCGGCTGAATGTACTGGACGGCGAGCTTGAAATGCTGCGTCATCGCGAATCCGCCCTACGTGCAAAACTCGAACAGCAAAAGCTCGACCTGGACGATCGAATCATTCGCAGCCCCATAGAAGGCGTGGTGGACAAGACCTTTGTCGAAGGTGGCGAGTTCGTCACTTCGGGACAGCGTCTGCTGCTTATTCACGATCCGCGGCGGATTTGGATTGAAGCGAATATCAAGGAGACGCAAGTTCGAAAGCTGAAAATCGGGCAGTCGGTCGAGATCCAGGTGGACGCATATCCCGATCAGAACTTCACGGGCCAAGTGGAAAGCATCGGCAATACGACCACGGGAAAGTTCGCGCTGCTTCCCAACCCCAACCCCAGCGGAAACTTCACCAAGATTACGCAACGTCTTCCGGTTCGCATCGGGATTCAGCAGAACGACCGCATGCTCAAGCCCGGCATGATGGTGGAGGTAAGGATTGACGTCCGAAAACGTTGAAGCGCTTTACAAGCGCTATGGCCGGGGCTATATCTGGCTGGCCACTTTCACCGGCGTTACTGCTTCGTTCACGATGGTGCTGACAGGCACCATTGCCAACGTCGCCGTTCCCAACGTCATGGGCGCGTTCGGCGTCGGACAGGATATCGCCCAGTTCATCGCCACCGCCTTCATCGCCACTATGACCGCAAGCCAGCTTCTCAACGCCTGGTTTGTCGGCGCCTTCGGTCAGCGGCTTGCGTTCACCATAGTGTTGACGATTTTTGCGGCCGGCGGTTTTCTCTGCGCTCTTTCGCCGACTCTGGACTTTGTCATCGTCGGCCGGATCATGCAGGGCTTTGCTGCGGGCGTCGTCCAGCCGCTGGTCATGGTCACGCTCATCCAGGTCTTTCCTCCCGAGCGGCGCGGCACCGCGATGGGTATTTACGGTATGGGCCTGGTACTGGCGCTGGGGCTTGGCCCACTGGTGGGCGGCATCGTCACGGATGCACTGGGCTGGCGCTACATGTTTTTCGTCCCGCTTCCGCTGGTTGCCGTTGCGCTCATCATGGGCACGTTCTTCATGCCGTCGCAGAAAACGGAAAGGGAACGTGTGCCCTTCGATTGGATCGGTTATGGACTTTTGTGTGTCGCTCTGTTTTGCCTGATGTCCGGTATCGCGAATGGACAGCGTGAAGGTTGGGGATCGGACACGGTCGTTACGTACTTTGTCATCGGCGGAGTTTCCGGCGCGGCGTTTATTCAATCGCAGCTTCGCGCCGATGCCGCGCTGCTGCAGTTTTCGCTTTTTCGCAACCCGAACTTCGCCGCCGCGATAGTGGTCGCTTTCGTTTACGGTGTAGGCAACTTTTCCACCACTTACGCGGTTCCGGTATTCGGCCAGCTGGTTCAGGGATTGACGCCAACCGCTGCTGGCTCGCTGCTGTTGCCGGCGAGCCTGGTGCTGGTGGCGATTTTCCCGTTCACCGGGTGGCTTTCAGATCGCGTGTCTCCGCAGGGTCCGCTCATCGGCGGCTTCCTGCTGTTCGTTACCGGGACGCTGCTGCTCGCCAGCGCGGACGTCAATACCGCATACCTCAACATTGTCCTGTTCGCCATGGTGGGACGACTTGGGATGGGGTTCATCATGCCGTCTCTGATGACCGCGGCGATCAAGACCTTGCCCCCGGAAGAGCTCAATGCGGGGTCGGGAACGGTGAATTTCTTCCGCCAGCTCGGGGGCGCCTTCGGTATCAACGCCCTGGTCGCGCTGATAGAACGCCGCACCCAGTTTCACGCCGACGCGCTGACCACCACCCAGAGCGCCGACAACGCGGCCACTCGGGAGCTGATACAGCGCGCCGGAGATCTGCTCAACCAGACGGGTTTGCCGGAGGCCATACAGCGGGCCATGGCCCTGGAGCATCTGGGCGACATGATCTATGCCCAGGCAACCACGCTTGCCTTTCAGGACGGATTTCGCGTCATTGCCCTGGTTTTCGTGCTGGCGTTGCTTCCGGCCTGGATGCTCGGGCGCTCGGCGCGAAGCGCCGCCCGGATCGCACCGGCGCGGGTGTAACGCATCTCATGTGACTTTTTGGTGGAACGAAGCCCGCTGTGGGCGCGAGCCTGCCCGCGATTCATCAGCTCGGGGCGTCCAGAGGGCGGTTGGCTTCCGGCAGTTCCGATAGGATTTCTCTTAGATCGAATTCGCCTTTTCCAGCAGCTCCTGAATCAATCCGTCGCTGTCACCGCCGCCGAAGGTAATTGCTCCGGACGAGTAGGTGCCGCCGTAGGTGACGGCGAGATTCACCACCTGGGCAATGCCCGAGACGAAGTCCCGCTCATAGAGCGTCGACAGTGGATGCAGGAACGCGCTCCAAAGCACGCCCCGAGCGATCGCGTAGCGGGCGTCGAGGGCGGAGTCGAAGTTCGCTTGCATCACTCGCGTCAAGCGCTCCTCTTCGAGCTCTTCAATCTCTACCACTCCAGTGAGGATACGCATTCGGTTTGCATTCTCGTCGGTGATGACCAGCAACTCTCTGTCTGCCACGGTGAAGCGCCAGAATCCCGATCGGCCCTCTGCCTTTGAGTCAATCTTGCGAATGATTATTTCCAGCCGTTCATTGTTCATGATTCCGGCCTGATCGCATACGCACTCGGGGGGCTGCGTTTCCGTGGCAAGAACAATGGATACGGCTGAGAACGACATCAGCGTGAAAATACTGAGCAGAGAATTTAACCAATTCGACGTCCGCATGACGATGCCTCCGTGAAACTCTGGGTCCAAGCGTTCCCCACATCCGGCAGCTTCAAGAATAGCCTACGTGTGAGAGCAAGCCTTGGTCTCAGGCCTTCACGAACTCAAGAGCAATACCAAAACAGGTCGACGGTGAGAGCATGATGCTCTCATCTGTGCGTATACGTTCGATACCGCCGCGTTCGAGGCATGCGTCCGTCTCATCGAGATCGTCCGTCCGGATCGCTGCCGCTACGAATCGCGCGGACGAACTTGAACCGACCCCGGAAACGTCTGTAAAACGGCCGAACGAAATTTCCGGTGGTATCACCAGGACCTTTCCGAGAGCGGTCTGGATAACAAGCTCTTCGCCGTTGATCTCGATGCTGCCTGCGCCGAAGAGCGCCTCAAAGAACGCTGCATGCCGGCGCGGTGTCTCGGTCGCGAGGATGACCGAGGCAAAATCCAGGGCTCCGTTGGCGTGACGCTGGTACTGCGGCTGCCAGAACGCGTCGGGCGCGTGCTGCTGGCAGCAGAAAAAAACAGCGCCGGGCATGTCCTCGCTCAAGACGAATGCGATGGTAAAGGCAACTTTTGCCTCGCTGCCATCGGGAAGCCTTGCAGCGCGCTCGAAATAAACCGGCTCGAAGGTGGTCAGCCCCGCCTCTCTCCATCGGGCTTCATCGGCGCGTGCGTCTTCGCTGGAAATTACAAGCATCGACATGCCTTCTACGCGGGATAGAAAATCAGCGTTGTGCGCGGCGAAGCTGAAACGTTGATTGCTATGCGGCGGGATTCGCCCGGCGTCTACCACCGAGAGCAATTCGACGAAGCTCGAGCCAAATTGTGCCAGGCTATTGCCGGTGCCGAACGGATGCGTTGCCGGCGGAGTGAGAGTGAATCCCATGGAGCGAAACCGATCGCGTGCCGCCTCAAGATCGTGCACGCAAAGCACGATATGATCGATTCCCGGGGTCGAGGACACGCTCTCGTCATCTCTGCCGATCGGGATCGGCGCGATAGAACTGCGCCGTTGACGGTTCCAGCGGGGCGCGCCCGCGAATGGCGTCAGCGAGCTTCTCCGCCAGCATTATGGTGGGCGCGTTGAGGTTGCCGCTGACGATGCTGGGCATGATCGACGCGTCTACGATCCGCAAGGCGTCAATGCCGTGCACCCGCGCTTCACTGTCCACTACCGCACTATCGTCAATGCCCATCTTGCAGGTGCAGGACGGATGATAAGCGCTCTCGGCCTTGGCGCGTACGAATGCGTCGATGTCCGCATCTGATTGAACGGATTCGCCCGGAGTCAGCTCGTCGCCGCGGAATTGATCGAAAGCGGACTGAGAGAAGATCTCCCGCGTCAAGTGGACGCCGGCGCGCATCTCCTCCCGATCGGCTTCGGTCATCATGTAGTTGAACAATATCTCCGGCGGATCGGCGGGATCGGCGGATCGAAGCTTGACATGGCCACTGCTGGTCGGACGCATCGGGCCGACGTGAGCCTGGAAACCGTGTCCGCCGGCGGGGCTGCTTCCATCGTAATTGATGGCGATGGGCAGAAAATGGTACTGCAGGTCCGGATGCGGAACGCCCGCGCGGCTGCGGATGAATCCACCGGCCTCGAAGTGACTGGAGGCCCCGTCGCCGCTATGAAGCAGCAGCCACTGAATGCCAATGAGGGGTTTTCTAAACGGATTCATTGCCCGATAGAGTGAAACGGGCTGGGTGCAGGCGTGCTGTACGTAAATTTCCAGGTGATCCTGAAGGTTCTGACCGACACCCGGAAGATCCTGGATCACGGAAATCCCAAGCTTCTTGAGTTCGCTTTCATTTCCGATGCCTGAAAGCATCAGCAGCTGCGGGGAGTTGATCGCGCCTCCGCTCAGTATCACCTCGCGCTCGGCGCGCGCCACCTTGCGCACGCCGCGCTGCACATATTCGACGCCCACGGCGCGTTTTCCCTCGAACAGGATCCGGGTGCAGTAGGCGCGGGTTTGCACATCGATCTTTGGCCGCGACATCGCGGGTCGCAGGTAGGCCTTTGCCGTGCTCCATCTTCTGCCGCGGTAAACGGTCATGTCCATGGGGCCGAAGCCTTCCTGCTGGTAGCCGTTCATGTCCTCCGTGTATGGATAGCCGGCCTGAATCCCCGCCTCGATGAAGGCCTCGAACAGCGGGTTACTGCAAGCGCCGGTGGCGACCTTGAGAGGTCCGCTGTCGCCGCGGTATTCGTCACCGCCTTTTTCCCGGGTCTCGGCTTTCCGGAAATAAGGAAGGCAGCGCGTGTACGACCATTCCGGCAAGGCGTTACCGGCCCAGCGTTCGTAATCGAGGGCGTTTCCGCGAACATAGACCATCCCGTTTATGGATGAAGATCCGCCCAGTACCCGTCCCCGGGGACAGTACATCCGGCGCTCGTCCATCCACGGCTCGGGGGCCCCGTGGTAGTACCAGTTGAAGCGATCGTTGGCCAGCGGAAATGAAAACGCGGCCGGCATGTGTATGAAAATGCTCCGGTCCGCCGGCCCGGCTTCGAGCATCAGAAGGTCCACGTCCGGATCTTCCGTGAGCCGGTTGGCGAGCACGCAGCCCGCCGATCCGGCGCCGACGATGATGTAATCGAAGCTGTTCGAATTCATGCAGGCGTAAGAATGCCCATGGATTAAATCATGCGATGAAGCGCACGCACGCCCGCAAGCCGGGCCGAAAGTCGAGCTCGAAACGGCTCGTTCGGGCTTATTCTAACCTTGGGAAGCTCTGAAGTATTCAGAGCTTCCGCAGCACAGGGATGTGCCGCCGTTTTCGGCACCTGCAAGAGGTGAAAACGTTGGCAAAGCGAAAATCACACTTTTCCCTTTGCGACTCTGAAGAATTCACGGATGAATTATTCAGAGTTTCCCTTGGAGTGGTCAGGACTTCTTGATGCCGGAAAGACCTTCTTTCCAGTAATCGAACTCGGCCATGATCCAGTTGAAATGCCGGGAGAGACCGACAAGGTTCGGGAAAAGCGTCTGGCCGTTGATTCCGTACTGATTAAGCTCGAACAGCAGCTCTTTACGGTATTTTTGATCGATGACGATTTTCTCGAGCTTGTCCGCCGGCGTCATGCCTGCTTCCACCGACAGCGTCGACGGGCCGTGGTGAGTGAAAAGGCCTATGACCCGGGAGACGCGCCCGCTGACGCGTGTCGGGGTGAACTGCGTGATCCCGTGGCGCTCGAAGGGCGACTTGGCGTTCAGATCGCTGAGTATGTTGGTGGTCTTGAAGCACCAGATGACGGACTCACCGTATCCGGGCTCCATCACCGCGAAATAGGCCGCGGCGAGAGGTTTGCCGGTCCAGTCGAGCAGGCGCGTGGCAAAACCATGGTGCTGGGCGATGGCGAGCCAGTTCCAGTCGTCAGCCGGGCGCTCGTCGGTTTCCACGTATTGCAGCGCTTCTGATTTCCAGCGCCTGAAGAATATTTGATCATGTCCGTCGGCGAACGGCGGCCGGCCGGCTCGCGGAACCAGAGGCCAGTCAGGATCGGCGTGGCCCCGGTACACCCAACCGGCATCCCGGCGATGAATTTCCAGCGCTTCGTGAAGCTCGGCAAAAGATTTGACCCGGTATTCCGTCATGCGGCGGTTCTGCTCGATCTGAGTTTGCCTTGAAGCATAGTCCACGGGTCAGGGTATGGAGCGCATGGCCAGCGCCCAGCTGCTCGATGATGGGCATCGCCTCCTCAAGGGAGAGCCGCTCCGTTGGCAGCTTGCAGGTAAACTTTTCCATCGACTCGCCTTCCATGACTTCCATGGTCAAGAGCACCGTGTTTGTGATCTGGTCTCGGTCGAAGTTGGAAACGATGGCGATGTGCTGATGCGCGAGGCGTTGCTGCTTGGATGTCTCCCGCTGCAACGCAACGGACGCCTCTGGGTGTTCACGGAAGTCTCAGTTGAGCAGCTTGATGACAACGTAAGGATTTCGGTCGCGGGCCCGCACTTTGTGCACGTCGCGTCCCCGCCATACTGCGCCCATGCCGCATTCGCCAAGCTTCTTCCAAAACTGAATGCGCTTTCGGGGCATTTGCCCGGGCCCGAATTCGCCGTCCTCGGCGATCAGATCTATTGCTCGGGGCACGGCACATACGTGCCAGGGCAGGCCGTCGATTTTGGCGCTTCGCAGAGCGGCCTGGTTCCCGGGCACACGCTCCGGGTTGTCGGTGAGACTATGGCCGAGCGCAGCTTCGAGGCCATCGAAGCGGATTTCGCCCTGCTGGAAGGCTGCGAAAATCGCGGGAATTTCAGGCTTTAAAGGAATGCAGCACAGCGAATGGGAGCGGAAGACCCGGCCATCATCGTCCCGCGCAAAGCCTCCATCGTGCAAAGGTCACAACGGCGCCTGCGAGGCGGATCAGGCAAGTTCGTGGGGCAGCAGGACCTGGCGCACGGCCTCTCCGGCGGCCAGCCGGTCGAATCCTTCGTTCAAGGACTCAAAGCCGATAGTTCCGGATGTGAGGCGATCGACGGGGAGAAGGCCGCGCCGGAACAGTGACAAATACCGGGGCACGTCGCGAGTGGGCACGCAGCTCCCCATGTAGCTCCCCTTGACGGTGCGTTCGTCGGAGACCATCGCCGATAGCGGGATGGAAAGCGTGTGCTGGTGATGCGGAAGTCCGGCACTGACGGTGGTTCCGCCGCGGCGGGTGATGCGATAGGCGGTTTCCATTGCAGCGACGGCGCCGGCCATTTCAAACGCGTAGGCAGCGCCGCCCCGGGTGATCTCGATTATCTTCTGCTCGGCGCTTTCATCTTTGGCGTCAATCGTATGGGTCGCGCCAACGGCACCGGCGAGCGCGAGCTTTTCTGCATTCACGTCAACGGCGATTAGCGGATCGGCGCCGCAGACCCGCGCGCCCAGCAGGGCGCACAAACCGACGCCGCCGAGGCCCACTACGGCCACGCTCGCGCCTGCGGGCACCCTGGCCGTATTCACTACCGCGCCCACGCCCGTCATAACCGCACAGCCGAAGAGCGCGGCCACCTCGAGGGGGATATCGACGTCGATGGGGATTACGGCGTGACGGGACACCACGGCATACTCCGCAAACGCCGAGATGCCGCTGAAGTGATTGAGCGGTTCTCCGTTCAGGCTCAGGCGCTTTTCCCCCGAAAGCAGGGTTCCGGAGTTGCGCGCGTTCCAGTGCGTCGCGCACAAGTTCGGTCGCCCCTGCCGACAACACTCACAGTTGCCGCAGGGCGAAACGAAAGACATCACCACGTGAGTGCCGACGCCCACCTCGGTGACGTTGTCGCCAACCTGGCAAACAACACCCGCCGCCTCGTGGCCGATGCTGGTGGGCAGGCTTCGCTTACGCACGCCTTCGATGGAGGAAAGATCAGAATGGCAAAGCCCCGCCGCCCGGATTTCAACGAGCACCTCGTCCGAGCCCGGGGGCGCGAGGTCAACGGTCTCGATGACCAGTGGTTTGCTCCGGGTGTAAGGCCTCGGCTTCCCCTGCTCGTAGAGCACGGCGGCGCGGATCTTCATCTTCTCAAAAAGGCGCGAAAATCCGCTTTTGATGCCGGGTCAAAGTGTGAACCGCGCCGCAATGCCCGCCACAGGGTCGGCAACTCCGGTTTTCGGGCGTGGTCTAATGGGAAAACGCGAATTTGGATGCATATCCTTGTTTTTCAATGCCAAATAAGCGTTGGGGGCGGGTAAAGGAAGGCAATAATGCCAGATTCCTGACGCACTGTGGAGGCTCCAATCGCGCCGGTCGGCGCCTATACTCGATCTTTAAGAGAGCCCCTTGTTGCCGCACCCGTGTTTTCGTACATCGCCTGCCCCGGTGCCTGGTTGCGCCGGACAGCGTAAGGAGGTTATCGGCCGAATGTTTGCAGAGAACGCACCGGAACCGCTCATTACGGACAAGAGCGTCCAGGAATATTTTCAGGATTCCATCAGCGATGCGCTCGAGAACCAGCGCATCGAAGCCGCGCAGGAGACCATTTATTACGTGGTCAATCTGTTGGCCACCTTCATGCGCTCGGAGGAACTGTTCGAGCGCACCCCCGACGGCGTTATTCTCAAACCTCTTTCAGATTTCTATGCCGAAGCGGTAGAGGGACCCACGACCGCTGACCAGCATCGAGCGCTTCGCCGCTTAGGCGACGTGGCGCTTTTTATCTCTGGCGTGTTCTCCCACAGCCTGAACCGAAAACTCGTTGATGTGGACTACTACGTGGCCATGGGCGGCGGCGCCTACAGCTATCTATCCGGAGCCTTGCGCGGCAATGCGGGTGCCAAAACGTTGACCGAAATTTACGAAGAGCTCTCGGCAAAGTTCGTCGACTTCGTTGACGTGCTTGGCGAAGTGAGTGAGCGCGCTCACTTCAATAATGCCGCAGACATCATGCGGATATACGAGATATGGGTGCGCACCGGAAGCCGACGCGCCGAGCGGACGCTTCGCGGCATTGGAATCGATCCCACCGAGGCTAATATCAGCCGCTCGCGTCACTGAACGCCGAGGCAATTTGATTGCGGCGTCATGAAGCTCAAACGAATTCAGCGCCATCTCCAGCGCATCTACGAAGTCGACGTTCCCCATAACGTGGAGGACTTCGTCATTACCGACCGTGCGCTGCTTGAAGCGCTCGGTGACGACACCCGGAACGCGGACGAGAAGCTTTTGGTGGTGCAGGACGGTGATGACGTCGAGCTGGCGCTATATTTGGATCCCGAAGTCATGAGTCGGCTTCGCGAGGACGATCCCACGCTTCGTTTGCACCACGGCAATATTGCGGATTTCTGCACTGCACTCGAGGGCGTTAGCCATTTCCTTTACCTCACCTGGAACGCCGAGTACGAGCGGGGAGTTTCGCTGCTCGAACTGGAGATGCAGGCGGAGGTGGACAAGTACGTCAGCATGGCACTGCTGTTCGGCAGCCAGGGCGACGGAAAGGTTCCGAGCCAGCTGTATACATGGTTATTCGATAATCCGGTGTTCGACGATTCCCTGGACGAAGATAGTCTCAAGCGCTACCGTGACGCCAACTACTACGCCAGCCGATATTGCTCGAAGATCGAATCCCATTATTTTCGCGAGCGGCGTGCGGGTAACCTGATGAACGAGCTGCGCCGCTTCTACCGCCTTCCTCAGCACCACAAGATCAAACGCATCGAGTCGGCCGCCTGAACCCGCGCCGGTCGCGTGTTCCGGCAAACGTCCGCTGCCCGTATCCGGATCAAGGCGAAAGGGCGAAGGCGGGATAGAATCCGGAAAAGCTCGACTAAGCTCGAGTCAATCCGCCATTCCTTGCTCCGCTTCGAGGATGAAATGTCCGTGGAAAATCAGACTGGTTCCGAGTCAGCAGAAGGCGGGCCGGAATATGTAGGTTTCTGGATTCGATTCGTCGCGTTCCTGGTTGACTCGGTATGGACCATGGTCGCCGTAACCCTTCTGGCCGCATTGATTCTCGGGCAACCGGATATCGATCCGGAAATAATTTCGCGGGATCCGATTGGTACGCTCGCCATGCTTTCGGGCCGATTATTGTTTGACCTGATTGCCGTCGCAATCATCGTCGTTATTTTCTGGATGGCGCGCTCTGCCACACCGGGAAAGATGATCTTTTCCGCAGTGATAGCCGATGCAAAATCGCTAGGCAAGCCATCAAAAGCACAACTTATTGTGCGTTACCTCGGCTATTACCTTTCAATCTTTGGATTGATGCTCGGCTTTCTCTGGATTGCCTTCGACAAGCGCAAGCAGGGCTGGCACGACAAGCTGGCCGGCACGGTCGTGGTTAGGAAAAAGTAAAACTTGCCAAGGCAACGGGAGCCGAACGGGCGCCCGCCTCATTGGGAAAGAAATCCCACCTCGATGTGATTGCCGTCAGGGTCGCTGAAGTGCAGCTGCTCCAGTCCGGTAGCCGGAACGATCGCCCGACGGTAGCTGACCGACGATGCTTCCAGGCGGGCAATGAATCCGTCGATCCCGGTGGCGCGAAAGGCGAAGTGCTCGATCTTCGGCTCGGTCCCGGCCGGCGGCGACTCGACTTCCACCAGATGCAGCACCGCCTGGTCGTTCAGATAAAGCCAGGCGCCGCTGAAGGTGAACGGAGGGCGCTCGCCGAGCTCAAGCCCCACCACGCGCTGGTAGAACTCGGTCATCGCCTGGAGACTGGCGGTGCGGACGTTGACATGGTCGAGCCGTTCGAGCGGCATGGATTTCCTCTCCCATCGAGCCGTCCAAGTTTGGCATCGAATCGCGCTCCGGCGAAGTCCGTTTCCTTGCTTCAGCAACGCCCCAATGCCGCATCTACTTCGCTGCAGACTCGATCGCCGGCCCTGACCAAAGAGGCGCCCGCCCTTCGGAGTCCCCGTGCCAGCGCCGGGCGAAAACCCGGTGAGCGACGTTGTCCGCGCGGCTCGAAAACCCGTGCCGAGGCGGGCATCTCCACCCCGCCTGCCCGTGCAATGCTGCGGATCCAGATCTCCATCATGATTTCACCTCATGTAATCAGTCGTCCAGAGGGTTGCGGACGACGCCGGTTGTGTCCTAACTGAGGCGAGATAATGCGGGCTCTAGGGATAAGCCACAAGCGATGCTTTTTCATGGCGATCATGAGAAGTATTCATGTATGATGCCGATTGTCATGCGCAGGCTGCCGTCTCTCAAAGCCCTCCGCGCCTTCGAGGCCGGGGCCCGGCATTTGAGCTTTACCCAGGCCGCGGAGGAGCTCTCGGTAACCCAGACGGCCATCAGCCATCAGGTGCGCCAGCTGGAAGACAACCTCGGCGTGAAGTTGTTTGACCGGCGGCCCCGGGAGCTCACCCTGACGCCCGCCGGCAGCACCCTCTATCCGGTGCTGGCCGAGGCCTTCGACCGCATCAACGAAACGGTGGCGCGCATCCGTTCGCGGCCGGAGTCGCGCCCACTGAGCGTCAGCTTGACGCCGACATTCGGCTCCCGCTGGCTCGCGCAGCGCCTCGGCCGATTCTGGCGCGAGCATCCGGACGTGGATCTTCGTCTGCATCATTCGGTGCAGTTAGTCGATCTTAGGCGTGAAGACTTGGACATGGCGGTGCGCTGGGGGCGTGGCGACTGGGTCGGGCTCATCTCCGAGCGGCTGATGCGCGCCCAGGCGACGCCGCTGTGCAGTCCGGCGTTGAGCAACGGACCGAAGCCGTTACGCTCGCCATCCGATCTCAAGCACCACACCCTCATTCATCAAAAAGACTATCAGGAGTGGACCGAGTGGCTCGCGGCCGCGGGGGTGAAGGATGTCAACGGCCAGCGCGGACCGGTGATCGATGATGCCAACGCGATCATTCAGTCCGCGATGGAAGGCCACGGGGTGATGATCGGCATCCCGCAAGTTCTTTCGGACGAGCTTGCGTCGGGCAAACTTGTTGCCCCCTTTGAGGCCCGCTCGGATCCGGCTTTTGCCTACTACGTGGTCTACCCGCCCGGCGGCATGGATCGTCCCGAGACTCGCGCCTTCCGTGATTTCCTCATGGCCGAGGCGGGGACGAGGTAGCGGGGGGATGAATAGAGTCAAAACGCGCAGCTTCGGCCGCGACTGAAGGCGCGAGTCGATCGTTGATAGGCTTTAGCGACCGGTGGTTTCGGCCGCCGCGTCCGCGCCGCGCTTGCGCTTATGGAGCTGCGAAGAGATCAGGGGCCAGCAGAGGCTGAGCGCGGTGAGGGCGAAGAACAGATCCACTATCGGACTTTCAAGCAGGCGCCACCAGCGGTTGTCGAGCAGAATCATGGACTGCGAAAACGACTCCTCGACTAGCTTTCCGAGGATCAGCCCCATGACCAGCGGCGCAGGCGCGAAGCCGTGGCGCAGCATGAGAAAACCGATCACGCCGGCCACCAGCATCACCCACACGTCGAACACCGAAGCGCCGTAGGAATAAGAACCGATAAGCGAAAACACGAATACTGACGGCCAGAGGAAAGTGCGCGGAATAAGGGTAATGCGCGAGAACACCTTGGCCCCCGCTAGACCGATGACCAGAAACATGACGTTCGCGACCAGCATGGCGCAGAAGATTGCGTACACGAACTCCGGCGTCTCTTTCATCAGGTACGGCCCCGGGCGGAAGCCGTGCATGATGAGGGCGGCGAGGATGACGGCGGTGGTGGCGCTTCCGGGAATGCCTAGGGCCAGCGTCGGCACCATGGCGCCGCCGGTAGCTGCGTTGTTGGCGGCTTCCGGACCCGCGATCCCTTCGGGGCAGCCGGTCCCGAACTCTTCCTTGCGCTTGGACCAGCGCCGGGCTTCGTTGTAGCCCATTATCGCCGCCACGGTGGCGCCTTCCGCCGGCAGCACGCCGATGAAGGTACCTATTCCCGACGAGCGCAGGATGGTGCCCCAGATGCGGCGAAAGTCATCGCGCGACGGCAGCTTCACCACCACGGCCTTGATCACCTCCAGGGTTTTCTCCGCCGCCTGGGACTGATTCAGAAGCTCGCCCATGGCGAAAAGGCCGATGAGCACCGGGACGAAGCTCACGCCTTCGGTCAGTTCCGGAACGCCGAAAGTGAATCTCTCCACCCCGGTGGTGAGATGAATCCCGGCGGTGCCCAGCAGCACTCCGACGGCGCCGGCGATTAAGTTGCGCAGTGACGATTTTCCGCTGATGGACGCCAGCATCGATAGCGCAAACACGGCCAGGGCAAAGTACTCCATCGGCCGGAAGGAGGTCGCGATCCTGGCCAGCAGCGGCGTCGCCAGCAGAAAAATAAACAGGCTGATGATGCCGCCGGAGATGCTGCTTACCGCAGCGATGCCCAGCGCACGGCCGGCTTCGCCGCGCTTGGCCATCGGGTAACCGTCGAATGCGGTGGCCACGGCTGGCGGCGCGCCGGGGGCGTTGATGAGGATCGCGGTGATGGATCCGCCAAAGGTTCCGGCGCAGTAGAGCGCCGCCATCATGGCAATGGCGGGCACCGGCTCCATGGTAATCGTGAACGGAAGCAGCAGCGCCACCGCCATGGGGGAGCTCAAGCCCGGCAGCGCGCCCACCAGCACGCCGATGAGCACGCTGATGAAAATCAGCGCGATATTGGTTGGATCGGCTATCAGCAGAATTCCTTGGGTCACTGCATCCATCTTCGCGCCCTCAGAACAACTCGAGGCCGATAACCCCGGGATCGAAATAAACCCCGAGAACCCTGGTAAACAGCAGCATCACCGCCGCCGGAAACACCACGACATACGGCACCAGAATCTTCAAGCGTCGCTCGCCCCACAGAAGCGGTAGCCCGATACACACCAGCATGAGCACGAGAAACGTGCCTATCCACTGAATCGAAAATACCGACAGGACCAGAAATACTGCGGTCATATAAACGATGGGCTGAATCGGTTTGCTGCGCGCCTTGTCCAGTACCTTACCTTTTTCTTTGCGCAGCGCGCGCTCGAACGGCAGGGCTAAAGTGAGGGCGACGATGACCCAGAGCAGCATGCGTGGAAAGCGCTCGGGGGGCATGTCCTGGGCGAACAGCGGCGAGACTTCCTCAAAGCCGGTGGTGGTGTAGTAGAGGGCGGCGCAAACCACCAGCAAAATGGCGGCGACGCCGACGTCAGTACGGTTGATCATGGGGTAATCGCCATGTTTGAAGCGTGAAAGCGCACCGGGGGCGGCGGCATATCCGCCGCCGTCCCCGGAATCTCCGGTAAGACTACTTCAGTAGTCCGAGATCGGTCAGCGCCTCGACGGCTTGGGCGTATTCTTCCCTGATGTTCTTGGTCCATTCCTCGTGGTCGGCGACGCTGTCTTCAACGGTAAGTCCCGAGCTCTTCAAGTAGTTGGCAAAGACCTCGTGCTTCATGGCCTTCACCAGGGCCTTGGAGAGGATCTCGATGCGGTCATCCGGCGTGCCCTTGAGCACCCAGTAACCTCGGGTGGTCGATACCTTGACCGGATAACCGTTTTCAAAAGTGGTCGGTACGTCCGGGTAGTCGGCGAGCCGCTTCGGCGACATGACCGCCAGCGCGCGGAAGGTACCGTCTTTCACCTGGGAGCCGCCCTCGCTGACATTGGGCAGGGTGGCGTCGATGGCGCCGGACATCAGCGCCTGCACCATCTGCGCGCCACTGCCGAAAGGTACGACCTTGAACTTGATCCCGCTTGCCTTGGCAAAACGCGCAAGCCCGATATGCTCGGTGCCGCCCACCTGGGCGACGCCCCAGTTCAAGGGCTCGTCCTGGGAAGCCTCGACCAGGTCCTTGAGAGATTTGTAAGGGCTGTTGGCGGCTACCGTGATGAAAGTGGGATCGTCCATGGCGCGGGCGACACCTACCACGTCGTCGATGGTGAGCGGAGACTTGCCTCGAGCGATGGTGTAGAGGTGCGTCTGCGTCAATGCCAGCACGGTGTAGCCGTCGCGGGGCTTGCTCATGGCGTAGTGGTGCGCCTGAGCGCCGCTGCCGCCGCGCTGTGACACCACCGACATGTCGACATCGAGGTATCGGCGGCTGCGGATCATCATCATCCGTGCGGTGGTATCGGTGCCGCCGCCGTACTTGGAATGGATAACGACTTCGATGGGCTTGCTGGGAAATTTCTCCTGGGCCAGCGCAAGCGGCGCGGCGGCAACGCAAGCCAGTGCAGCGCCAACAATCAGCGCACGCCGTCCAGTAACAGAGCTGATGCGATTCATAATGGTCTCCTCAGTGCTTTTTGTAGTGCAGGTCTCCGGACCCTTGCGGGGGTCCCGTTATTGTTGATTTATTCAGCCTCGACCCGTGGGCGGATCATACGTGCTATTTGCCCCGGACGCCTAAAAGCTTGTCGGAATTTGGGGCCTAATGCCAGCGCTCTCAAGAAACTGGAAGTTGACCGCGCCCTATTCTATCGGGCCATCTCCTTTGAGCTGCGCCCGGTGGAGGCGTCTTCGCGCCTCCGCATCGAAGGCATCGCGCCTATGCAGCACCGCGCGATTGTCCCACATGAGCAGATCGCCCACGCGCCAGCTGTGGGTGGTGACAAAGCGCTCCTGGGTGGCGTGGGACCACAGTCGGTTGAGCAGCGCTTCGCTCTCCTCGACCTTCAGTCCGAGGATGTAGCTCCGCGGTCGGCGTCCCAGGAACAGGCAGCGGCGCCCGGTTTCACGGTCGGTGCGCACCAGCGGCTGGCGCGCACCCGGCGTGTTTCGCACGTCGTCGACTTCCTCGTAGCCTTTTCTGAGCATCCCCGCGCTGTTATGGGCGGCGTTGTGAATCGCGTGCAGTCCCTCGATTTCCTGTTTGGTGCTTTCCGGCAGCGCTTCATAAGCCGCATACATGTTGGCGAACTGAGTGTCGCCACCGGCCGCCGGCAGCTCTACCGCATAGAGCACCGCGCCCTTGGGGGGTTCCTCCAGGTAAGTCATGTCCGCGTGCCATACGGCTTCGCCGGCGCCCAGGTTTCCGATAGGCCTTCCGTCCTCGACGATGTTGGAGATGATGTTGAGCTCGGGGTGCTCGGGATAAATCGGTCCGCCATAGGGATTCGGACCCGGCGGGTCGAGTTCGCCGAAGCGCCTGGTGAACGCGATGAGCTGAGGATCGTCGATGACCTGGTCACGAAACACCAGCACCAAGTGTTCGCGCCAGGCGGCCTTGATCTGCTCGACCTCCGCATCGCTCGTGCCCGAGGCGATGTCGACGCCTCTCACCTCGGCGCCGAGCGCGTTGCCGCTGGGTATGATTTCAATGGCCCGAGTCCGGGTCGCCGCCGTTTCCATTGCGTGCTCCGCGAATCCGCTACTGCCAGCGGACGCATTCTAGCGTGAGTTTGCCAAGTTGTTCCGGGTCGAGTTCCGGACGAGCGCCGGCAGTGAGCAGGAGATTCCCATTCTCGAAGCCCAAAGGGGTGCGGAACAGCCGCTCCGAGGGCTTCAGATAGCCGTTGAACTCGCCCGCATTATGGATCGTGCTACGCGCCACGCAGGCCTCCATCCAGCACATGGGTTCGCCGCCGAGTCCGTCGCCCAGCACCGGCTCAAGGCCCAGATCCCGCGCCCGCTTCAGCGCCGCGTGGAGGCGGCTTAAGCCGCCGAAACGCTTGAGCTTGAGCTTGACGTAGCCGACGCCTTCGAGGCTTGCCGCGCGTTCGATGTCGACCAAGCCGCAGATGGGTTCATCGAGCATCACCGGCACCGTCGATTCCCGCGCCACCGCCGCGTTGGCCTCCCAGTCTTCGGCAGCGCAGGGCTGCTCGAAAAGCTCGACGCCCGTGGGGTCGATACCGGTGGCAAAACTCACCGCGTCTTTTCTGTCGAAGCCGCGGTTGGCGTCAACGCGAAGGGTCGCCCGTCCGGCGACCGCATTTTGAATCGCGGCCAGTCGTTCCAGGTCGGCATTTACGTCTTTTCCCACCTTGACCTTGAAGGTTCTGAATCCCTTCTTGAGCTTGTACTCGATCTCGGTTTCGATTTCTTTCGCGTCGAGGCCGTTGACCGGCGAGAGCAGAGGCAGTCGCACCGTTTTCGCGACGCTGAGAAGAGGGTGATCCTCCAGCATTTCGATGGCGGTGATGAGCGCAGTAGCCGCCACGGGGCTGGAGGGAAATTCTTCTTCCACCAGCGCTTTTGCTTCACCGGGTAAGGTGCCGATAAGGGCTCGAGCCAGCCGCTTGGTGAATGCCCATCCGCCGGCGCGGGTCTCGCTGCTTGAGCCCGGCGAAATATGGCCCTCACCAAACCCCGAGCGTCCGCTCTCGTCGCGAAGCTCGACCAGGATCGGCTCGAATTCCTCGAAGGTTCGATAGGACAGACGGTACGGCGTAATCAACGGCAGCCTAACCCGCCGTAGTGCGATCTGGCTGAGGCTCGATTTCACCACTGATGCTGGCGTCAATCAGGGCATGTACATGCCGCCATTGACGTGAATCGCCTGACCGGTGACGAAGGCGCCGCTGGGCATGCACAATGCCAGCACAATGGCCGCAACCTCTTCGAAGGTGCCCATGCGGCCTACCAGGGGTCCGCGTCCGCCCACCAGCGGCGGCGACTCGCCGGCGGACTTCGGCCGCTCGCCGCCGATTTTTCCCGGGACCACGCAGTTTACGGTGACGCCTTTTTCCGCGAATTCCACCGCCAGCGACTTGGTCAGTCCCACCAGCCCCGCCTTGGCGGTGGCCACGTGGGCTCGATTTACCGCGCCCGCGTGCCCCGATACCCCGCCGATGTTGACGATACGTCCTCCGCCCGCCGCGACCATGTGCGGCAGCGCCGCGCGGGAACACAAAAACGCTCCGTCAAGAACGATTGAGATGATGGAATGCCATTGCTCGTAGCTGATATCGAGAAAGGGCGACTGGGCGCGGTTGGCGGCGTTGTTGATGAGAATATCCAGCCTTCCGAAGCGTGAAACCACCGCCTCGATCATGTTCTCTACCGCTTTTTCGTCGGTGATGTCGGCCAGGTGTACCATGGCGCCGACGCCCAGATTTTCAATCTCGGCTGCGGTCGCCTCGGCCTCCTGTTGAGAGGACCGCGCATTGATGACGATATTCGCGCCCTCACCGGCCAACGCCTGCGCCGTGGCGCGGCCGTTTCGGCGCACCGCACCGGTGAGCAGCGCAACTTTGCCTTCAAGCTGTTTGGTTGGTTCGGACATTTTCAATACTCGCTTACACGCCAGTTAGGGTGATTGAAGTCCGGACGCTAGCCCAGAACGTCGATCAATAGCACGATTCGGTTAATCCCCGTATTTCTAAAGTTCACCTTGATCCGGTTCCGACACTCTGGTCACCACGGCTTTTTGTGGTGCCAGCAGCCAGGACATGAAGGCGACGGCGAGCAGGGCGCCGACGCATTCGGCGACGATGAATCCCGGAGCGTCGATGGGGCGGATGCCTGTGAAAGTGTCGGTGAAGGACCGCGCCACGGTGACTGCGGGGTTGGCGAAAGAGGTGGATGCGGTAAACCAGTATCCTGCAGAAATAAAAAGCCCCACCGCATACGCCACTGCTTCCGGCCGCCAGCGCAGCGTCCCGAGTATGGTCGCCACCAGACCGAAGGTGGCAATGCTCTCGGAAAACCATTGCGCCGGTCCTTCGCGGGGATTGAGAGAAATCTGCAGAACGCTCTCCTCGAACATGAGGTGCGCCGCGGCGACGCCAATGAGTCCGCCCGCCACTTGTACGCTCATATAAAGCAGGGCGTCGACCGGCGGCAACTCCCGGCGGGCAAAAAAGGCGAGGCTGACAGCGGGATTGAAGTGCGCGCCCGAGACCGGGGCGAACACAAGAATCAGGACCACGAGAATGGCGCCGGTCGGTAGGGTGTTGCCGAGCAGAGCCAGGGCGACGTTTCCTCCCGCCAGGCGCTCCGCCATGATCCCCGAGCCCACCACGGTGGCCAGTAGACCCGTCGTGCCAACAAACTCCGCCGCAAGCCTTCGCGACAGCTCCGGCGCGGAGGTCATGCGACGCATTCCGGAGTTTCCCGCAGCACCTGTCGCGCGTAATAGCCGAACGATGCGTTGACGTGCTTTTCCTGATGCCGATAGTCGTGGGCCTCTTTTGCAAGCCTCGGATCGATTGCCCTAATTTCTCCCGCCGAGCGCGCCAGTAGATGAAGCCTGGCGGCGTGCTCCATGGTGATTGCAAGCACCGCCGCGCGCTCCACCGTGTCGCATGCCACCAGCTGTCCGTGGTGCGCCAGCAGGATGGCGCGCCTGTTTGTTCCCAGCGCTTCGGAAATCAGGCGTCCCTCTTCGTCCGCCACCGGCACGCCCGGCCATTGGGGCAGAAAGGCCACCTCATCATGCAGCGGCGTGGTGTCCATGTGGGCGATCGCCAGCGTCTCGCCGATCATGGAGAGCGCTGAGCAAAAAGGTGGATGGGTATGGACAATGCAGTTGACATCGGGTCGCGCGCGGTAGACCCAGATGTGAAATCGGGTTGCCGGATTGGGCATGCCGTCGCCGTCCAGGGGTTTCAGATCTTCGTCACATAGGATCAGATTGCTAGCGGTGATTTCGTCAAAGCCGAGCCCGAGACGGATAGTCAGGAAGACACCCGGTTCATCGGTGCGCGCGGTAATCTGACCCGCCAGGCCCGAGGCGTGTCCTTCCCGCGCCAGAATGCGGCAGGTAAGCGCAAGCTTCTGTTTCAGCGTCCACTCTTCGGCGGACAGATACTTGTCCATCTCCGCGCTGATGCGGGCGAGATATTCCTGTTTGCTGGGTTTTTGAGACTCGCTCATGCTGAAGTGCTAGTCGAGATCAGTAATCCTTCATGAGTGAGGGCACCGGATAAGACAGATCATCTATGGTCGGGTCGATCATGGAGTCGGCCCCTCTGCGTTTTGCCGCTTTTGTAACCACCACCAGATTGTCCAGGCGACGAGGCCTCCGCAGCCAAGAACTCCCAGAATCCACATCTCGTAGAGTTCGATGTCGGCAAGAAAAAGGGTCACGGTTTTTCCCAAGACGTAGCCCGCCACGCCCACCGCGATCGCCCAAACGGAGGCGCCGATGACATTCAGAACCAGGAATCGCAAGGGCGCGACCTTGCTCGCGCCAATGAGGAATGGAACGACGGTGCGTACTCCGTAAAGGAAACGGAAGCCGAGCACGACAAGTGTTTGGTGGCGACGAAGAAGTCGGCGAACCCGAGCCGATTTTCTCTTCCATCGAGGACGTTTTTCCAGAAACTCAACGCCTTTGAAGCGCCCCAGATAAAAGTACATTTGATCACCGCAAAGGGTGCCGAAAAAAGCCGCGGTGATAACCCAGGGCAGCTCCAGATAGGTACGATGCGCCAAAAACCCTCCGACCACGAGGATGGTTTCACCTTCGAAAAACGTGCCGATGAAAATTGCCGCGTAACCAAAATTACGGATGAACTCTTCCATAAGAACCTTACCGCGCTACCTCTTCTTGCGAAGCCGAGTCCGCCCTATCTATTACTAATCACCATTTTGTCAGCCGCCTGATAAGGAATCGCGGCCAAGGTCGCTCCTTCAGCGGGCTTCGCCCAGTTGTCTGTCACGCGTTACCTTTCATTAAGTTTGCGCGGCACCGTTGGACGCGATCATCTGGCCGCTGACAAAGCCACCTTCGTTCGAGGCGAGAAAGCCGCACAGGGCAGCAATATCCTCAGGCTCCCCAAGACGTCCGAGAGGGATTTTGGCAAGCTGCGATTCGATGTGGTGGGTCATAGAAGCGTCCCGGTGTTCGGAGCGGATCGGGCCGGGGGAGATGGCATTTACGGTGATGCCTTTGGGCCCGAATTCCTTTGCCAGAGATTTGGTCAGCCCCCACAGCCCGTGCTTGGCGACGGATACCGGACAGCGCCCGTCGTAGCCGTGCATGGCGTTCATGCCCGTGAGGTTGACGATGCGGCCCCAGCCCTGTTCCAGCATCTTCGGCAAAAAAGCGCGACTGGTGTAAAAGGCGCTGTGCAGGTCAGTAGACAACACCCGGTGCCAGTCCTCGTCTTGAAGTTCCAAAAACGGTTGCTCGGGACGAATCGCGGCATTGTTCACCACCACGTCCACCTTTCCGAAAGCATCAAGAGCGACCTTCGCAAGCCTGCTGACCGACTTGGAATCGCCGACGTCGGCGAGCATGGCAATGGCTTCCACGCCCAGCTCACGGGCCTCGTCGGCTACGGCGTCCACCGCTTTCTGGTCCGACCGGCCGTTTACCACCACCTTGTATCCGCGCCGCGCCAGCTCCAGCACGATGGCGCGGCCGATGTTGCGTCCAGCGCCGGTTACCAGCGCCACATGTTCCATTCCAGCCACAGCTTTCTCCTTAATCGATACAACCCGGGTGACATGCCCGTTGCTCCGGTTACTTTGCCTCCAGCACCCGATCTGGATACAGTCCGCCCGCGGCCGCCCCTCAGTTCTGCGTCGGGCGGCTCATTGTAGAGAAATTTTTGTCTCACGCGGCGTTATGCAGCTCATCGACATCGGCGCCAACTTGAGCCACGAATCGTTCCGGCGCGATCTGGGGGCAGTGATCGAGCGCGCTCAGGCGGCGGGAGTGGCCCAGATTGTCATCACCGGCGCGAGCGAGGAGGAAAGCGCGGCGGCGAGCGAGATCGCGCGGACGCGCCCGGGAGTGCTGTTCGCCACCGCTGGTTTACACCCGCACCTGGCGAGAAAATGGCGCCCGGAAACGGAGCGGGTCATTCGCGAATTGGCGGCACGGCCGGAAGTCGTTGCCGTGGGTGAAGCCGGTCTCGATTTCAATCGCGACTTTTCTCCCAGGGACCAGCAGGCGCAGGTGTTCGAGGCGCAGCTTGAAATTGCGGCCGACCTCGGCCTTCCTGTATTCATGCATGAGCGGGACGCGCATGAAAAATTCGTCGAGATCTTGAAGCCACGACGAGGTCGTCTCGGCAACGCGGTCATTCATTGTTTTACCGGTACGGCAGACGAGCTCGACGCCTACTTGGACCTGGACCTGCACGTCGGCGTCACAGGCTGGATATGTGACGAGCGGCGCGGACAACACCTGCGTGCGCTGGTGACGCGCATACCCCTGAATCGGCTGATGCTCGAGACCGACGCGCCCTATCTATTGCCCAGGGACCTCAACCCGAAGCCCAAGTCGCGGCGCAACGAACCCATGTACCTGCACCACATCCTGGAAGCCGTGGCCCGCTGCCGTAAGATGTCGGTGGATGAGCTGGCCTTGGTCACCACGCAAACGTCGAAGACTTTCTTCGGTATTCCCGATCCACCTTGAGTTAACTCAGGAGTCGGGCCCGGGGGCCTTTGCGCATGGAAAGCTGCTCTGCAGGATTTCCGCCAGCAGGACGGCCGCTTGGGTTCCGAGCTGACCCGGCTCCTTGGCGGCAAATTCCAGAAAAACGTCTCGCAGGTCAGTAATGGAAATGCGTGCCGGCATGCACTCGTTGGGCCACGGCGAGATATTGCTGCCGTCGTTGTCGCTGGCGGAAACATCGGCGATGGCGTGAAAGGCGTCCGAGGCGCCGCGCAGATAGGAGTAGCAGGCCTCGCGGTCGAGGCCTTCGTTTTTGCTGCACCAGGAATTGAGCAGTTCTCCGGAGACAAAACCCGGAAGCGCCTGCGCGGCGCCAAGCCAGGAGGCTGCAACGACGGCAATACCGGTAAGGATTAGTCGCTTCGTCATGACCCTAACGCCCGCTGGTGGGAGCTTTCCTTGAAGCGCCGGGTTTTCTGACTCCGGCGTTGCCTCTGAGGCAATCTCGCTGCTTCTCATCTTTAGTGTAGCGGCATTATTCACGAACCGGCGGCTGCGGATTCGGATTCCCACTTAAGTCGCCGTGCTTCATCCTATACAATGCGCGGCCAATGCGCTGGGTCCATCCAATTTTTGCTCTCCCCGGCAATCAGCCGCCGGGTGAAGATTTCACTTCCCGTTCTGGCGCCCACTTCCTGTCGCTAACCGCCTTTCTGATTCTTTTGCTCGGGTCGGCATTCGCACTTGCCGACGGATTGCCCGAGCCAGTGCGATCAGCGCTCGACGAGGTCGGCATACCGCACAACAGCGTCGGAGTCTTTGTTCAAGAAGTGGACGATGACGCGCCTCTGATCGACTACAACTCGGACGCGGCAAAAAACCCGGCATCGGTTATGAAGCTTGTCACCACCGCGGCGGCGCTTCATGCGCTCGGCCCGAACTACCGCTGGAATACGGTGGCTTACGCCGGCGGCCCGCTCAACGGAGATCGACTGGAGGGAGATCTGATACTCAAGGGATTTGGTGATCCGTTGCTGGATACGGAGGCGTTCTGGACATTTTTGAGACGCTTGCGTGAAAGAGGACTGCGCCACGTCAGCGGCGATCTCGCGATCGATGAGAGTTTTTTCAAACTTGAGCGTAAAGACCGGGGCGCCTTCGACGGTCGCCCCTATCGCGTATACAACGTTCAGCCGGCCGCTCTTCTCGTGAATTTTCAGGTGTATCGGTTCCGGTTGCGGCCGGACCGGATAAGTGGCGAGGTTGTGGTGTCCACCGATCCTCCGTCAACGACGGTGAGCATCCACAACGGGCTAAAACTCACCAACGGGAGATGTCGCAGCGGTAAATATCGGATTCGCATGCAGGTGCTGGAAGGCCTTCCACAGGACACGGTCCGCTTCAGCGGCAACTATCCTTTGAGATGTGGCTCTCATTCCATGCTGCGCACGGTTTCAAGTCAGGAAACCTATGTCTATGGTGTTTTCAAGGCGCTGTGGAGCAATCTCGGCGGCGAAATCGACGGAGGCGTGCGAACGGACACCGTGCCGGATTCCGCGCGGAGGTTATTTCGATTCCGATCTCGTCCTCTGGCCGACATCATTCGCCCCATGAACAAGTTCAGCAACAATGTCATGACTCGAAACTTATTGCTCACCCTTGGTGCCGAACGTTATGGTGAACCGGGTACGGTGGAGAAAGGACGCGCAGCGATTCGCGATTGGATAAAGCGAGCAGGCATCGACGACGAAAGCTTGTTTATCGACAACGGCTCCGGTCTCTCGCGTGACGCCCGGGCATCGACCCGGATGTTAGGCGAGATTCTGCTCACGGCGTATCGTAGTCCGTACATGCCCGAGTTCATCGCATCCCTTCCTCTCTCCGCGATGGAGGGCACAATGGAAGATCGTTTCAGGGACGACCCCTTGAAAGGCCGAATGCATATGAAGACCGGGCTCATCGACCACGTGCGGTCCATGGGAGGCTATATGCTCACTCGTAATGGGCGCACCATGGCTATCGTTTTGTTGCAGAACCATCCAAATGTTCACAGGCGGATCGGCACCAGAGTCCAGGACGCGCTGCTCGAGTGGGTATTCGAGCGCTAACAGTTATCTTGATCGAATAAGGGTCATAAAAGTAATTTGCAGGACATTTTCAAGGCGAGACGATGAAAGAATCACGGGTGCTTGAGGTTCAAATGCTGAGCGTTGATTTCAGCGGACAGGAAGGCAGCGTGCGCGCCGTGAGTGACGCGGCTTTTCACATCGATGCCGGTGAAACCCTGGCGCTGGTTGGTGAGTCAGGATCGGGAAAGTCGGTAACAGCGCTGTCTCTCACGCGTCTCATTGAGTACGAAGGCGGCAGGATTGTCAGTGGGCGCATCACGCTGAGAAGACGGGACGGGAGCACTATCGATGTCATGTCGTCGCCGCTGCAGGTGCTCCGCTCTATTCGCGGTCACGACGTGGCGTACATTTTTCAGGATCCCATGACCTCGCTCAATCCCGTATACACCATCGGCCAACAAATCGGCGAGGCGATTCGGCTTCATCAGCGAAAGCAGCCTGGGGAAACGCGACAGCTCGCGCTGGAAATGCTCGAGCGGGCTCGTATTCCGGACGCCGCGGCGCAGCTCGGACGCTATCCGCATCAGCTATCAGGCGGCATGCGCCAGCGGGCGATGATCGCCATGGCGTTGTGCTCGCGCCCGGCACTTCTGGTGGCGGACGAGCCCACGACGGCGCTGGATGTCACCATTCAGGCTCAGATCCTCGACCTCATCCGCCTGCTCCAGGAGGATATGAACATGGCGGTGCTGTTCATCACTCACGACATGGGGGTGGTCGCCCAGGTGGCCGACCGAGTGGCGGTTATGCGCAGGGGCAGAGTGTTGGAATGCGATGTCGTCGAGACCATTTTCGAAAAACCGGCGGAGGCTTATACGCGCGCCCTTTTGAACTCCATTCCGCGACTCGGATCCATGAGTGGAAAACCCGGGCCAAAGAAATTTCCCGAGAGCAGTGCGCCGGCTTGAGCGGAGCTTGATTTCGATGCCGTTGGAAACAGGTGAAACATTGGACGAAGACGGAAAGGTTCTGCTCGACGTTCGTAACCTCACGGTGCGATACGATGTGGGCAAGGTGATGCTCGGCAGGCCCAGGGCCCGCATTTACGCGGTAGATGATGTGAGCTTCCGGATCAACGCGGGAGAGACCCTTGCACTTGTAGGCGAAAGCGGCTGCGGGAAGTCCACCATCGGCAAGACCCTGCTGGGACTGACCAGGCCGTTGCGCGGCGAAGTGCTGTTTGAGGGCAAGCGTATCAACGGCCTGGGACGTGCCTCGATGAAGCCCGTGCGCCGCAACCTGCAGATGATTTTCCAGGACGCGTTTGCATCCCTCAATCCCCGCATGCGCGTGGGAAACGCCATCGGCGAGCCTCTGGTAATCCACGGCATCGAGCGGGGTAACGCTCGGAACATGCGGGTGCACGCTCTGATGGATCGGGTGGGTCTGGAATCCGCGCACCTAAGGCGCTATCCGCATCAGCTCTCGGGCGGTCAGCGCCAGCGCGTTTGTATCGCCCGCGCGATAGCGCTCAATCCCAGGCTCGTTATCGCAGACGAAGCGGTATCGGCACTGGATGTGACGATCAAGTCCAAGATCATCAATCTGCTATTGGATCTTCAGCGGGAAATGGGCCTCGCATACCTTTTCATTTCGCACGACATGGCGGTGGTGGAGCGCATCAGTCATAGAGTCGCGGTCATGTATCTCGGGCGTATCGTCGAGATCGGCTCGCGCCAGCAGGTTTTCGAGCGGCCGGCCCACGAATATACCCGCAAGCTGCTCGACGCCGTGCCGGTGGCCGATCCCAAGGCCAGGCGGCCGTTGACCCACCTGGAAACCGAAGAGCTTCCGAGCCCACTGCGGCCGCCCGGCTACGAGCCGGAGCCGGTACGCTACGAGGAAGTGTCTCCCGGCCACATGGTGGCCTTAAACAGCGGTGTCTAAGTACGAGCGGCGCTGATCTCGGGCGCGGAAACGTGTAGGGTGATCCGGGCATTTAACACCCGTCAGAGTCCGACATGTCCAGCGTAGAAATCGTAGAGGTCGGTCCCCGGGATGGCGTTCAGTCCGTCCCGACCATAATCCCCACCGAGGAAAAGCTCAGGCTCATAAACGGCCTGCTGGACGCGGGCGTAAAGCGCATGGAGATTGGCTCGTTCGTCAGCCCCAAGGCGATCCCGCAGATGCAGGATATCGCGGAAATCATCTCCCGCCTCGGCAAAAGGGAAGGCGTGCGGCCAATGACGCTGGTGCCCAATCTGAAGGGCGCCAAGCTCGCCGTAGCCGCCGGGATGAAAGAGATCATATTCGTCCTCTCGATGACGGAGCCTCACAATCAGAGCAACGTTCGCCGTTCCGTGGCGCAATCGATCGAAGAACTGAGAAAGCTTCTTGAAGAGGTGGACGCCGGCGGAAAGCTTCGCATGCGTGTTGACCTTTCGTGCGCCTTCGATTGTCCTTTCGAAGGGCGCGTTTCCGAGGCGGTCGTGCTCGGTCACATAGAGAAGATCGTCGCCATTCGCAATGGTATGGAGCTCGGCCTTTGCGACACCACCGGGTTTGCGCTTGCGCGTCACGTGCGCGATCTTTTCGGGCGCTGCATGCGCGAGTTTGGTAACCAGGCAAGCTGGGCGTTTCATTGCCACGATACCGCGGGCTTTGCCCTCGCCAACGTGCTCGCGGCCTACGAGGCGGGCGTGCGCACATTTGACGCCTCGGTCGCGGGTTTGGGTGGCTGCCCGTTCGCGCCGGGCGCCACAGGCAACGTGGCAACGGAAGACGTGATTTATCTGTTTCACCGCATGGGCGTGGATACGGGGATCGATCTTGAGCGTTATCTAGACGCATGCGCCCTCGCCACAAAGATCCCAGACGGGGTGACCGGCGGGCACGTGCGGCACATTCCCAGGAATCGAATCTTCTCAAGTATCGACGGTGGTTGATATTCCCTCGGTTAGGACCGTCGAGGAATTGAAGCGATGATTGAGCCCATTCCCCTTCCAATCGACAACGTGGTCGGTTTTCGCATCGACGGTAAAGTAAGCGCGGACGACATCTCGCGCATTACGGATCTCATTGAAGCGCGCCTTAAACGGCATCAGAAGCTTCGGGTTTACGCCGAGGTGGAACGCTTTTCAGGCATGTCGGTCGAGGCGTTCCTTAAGGATGTCACCTTTTCGCTTCGTCACTTGAGGGATTTCGAGCGTGAGGCAATCGTTTCCGACACGGCATGGTTGAGAACGCTGGCCGGAATCGGTGGCAGGATGTTTCCCGGTATCGAGGTGCGTCATTTCTCAAAATCCGAGAAAGACGAAGCCCTCGAGTGGATCATCGACCAGAAGTGAATTCTGGCAAGCCGCCTAGGGTCTGTCGGCGCCGCGCTTGACTCAGTACAACTTTTCAAGCTCGTAGAGCACGACGTTGGCGTCACGCTTTACGAACAGGCCCCCCCCGGCGTTGACAAAATGCTTCTTAAGGCGCTTGCGATACCAGCGGCCGCTGCGAAGGTATCCTGTGCCGTCGGTAAGTTCCTGATCGCAGTTTTCCTCCCAGTCTTCCCGGGTCAGCACCGCAAACAGCAGCGCACCGCGACTGAGCGCGGCGAGTCGACGCATTGCGGCATCGGCGCTGCTCGCAGGCAGATACTGAATCACGTCCTGGCAAATCACTAAGTCGAAGGGACGATCGGATTCGAAGCTGTCCACGGAACCCTTTTTCCAGCCGAAGCGCTTGCACAGATAGTCGCTTCGCTCGACGCCGGTATAACTGGCTCGGGGAAAATGTCGCTTGAGTTCAGGCTTCCAGGTGCCCATTCCGCAGCCCATGTCCAGCACACGCCGTACCGGCAGGTCCATGTACTTCAAATACCCGCAGACGAAATCAGCGAGGGCGCGACTCTCCTCCGGCGCTGCAACCCGGGTGCGCGGATCCTCGTAATAGCGACGGTAGTAGGCTTCGTCGAAGTGCTTGGCGTCAATCATCGCCCTAACCTAACCCCGAAAAATAGTGCCAGGCACTATTTAATCAGGGAAAGGCGAGGAGGGTCACGCCGGAAAGCGGTATATTTCTCCACGCGTTGACAGCAATTGGTCCGCGCGTGTGCAATAGACGCGGGCGTTTTTTCGGCTTCGGGCGGCTCTCTTTGCTCATGAGTACAACACCACGCATCGGTTTCGTCAGCCTCGGCTGCCCCAAGGCGCTGGTGGATTCCGAGCGGATACTTACCCAGCTAAGGGTGGAAGGCTACGACGTGGTGGGCACCTATGACGACGCCGATCTGGTGGTTGTGAATACCTGTGGCTTCATCGACGACGCTATAGAGGAGTCTCTGGAGGCCATCGGCGAAGCCATGGCCGAAAACGGTAAGGTCATCGTTACGGGTTGCCTAGGCGTCAAATCGGAGATGATTCGCAGCGCGCATCCTGGCGTGCTCGCAGTCACGGGACCGCAGCAATACGAAGAAGTAGTGGATGCGGTACACGCCCACCTGCCGCCGCGCCACGATCCGTTTCAGGATTTGGTGCCGCCCCAGGGGATCAAGCTCACCCCGCGGCATTACGCCTACCTCAAGATTTCCGAAGGCTGCAACCACAAGTGCAGCTTCTGCATTATCCCTTCCATGCGTGGCCGGCTGAAAAGCCGGAGGGCGGCAGATGTGCTGGGCGAGGCCGAGCGGCTGGTGGCTGCGGGAGTGAAAGAGCTTTTGGTCATCTCCCAGGACACCAGTGCCTACGGCGTGGATCTGCGCTACGCAAGCGATCTGTGGCAAAGCCGCGTGGTGCGCGCGCGCATAGGTGATCTCGCTGCCGCGCTGGGTGCGCTGGGCGCGTGGGTGCGCCTGCACTACGTCTATCCCTATCCTCACGTGGATGACATCGTGCCGCTGATGGCCGACGGCCTGGTGTTGCCCTACCTGGACGTGCCCTTTCAGCATGCCAGCCCGCGCATTCTCAATCGCATGAAGAGACCGGCGGGCGCGGAGAACAACCTCGAGCGTATCCGCAGCTGGCGCGAGATCTGCCCCGAGATCACCATCCGCAGCACTTTCATCGTGGGGTTTCCCGGCGAGACCGATACCGACTTCGAGAACCTGCTCGAGTTTCTCCAGGCTGCGCAAATCGATCGCGCCGGCTGCTTCAAGTACTCGCCGGTGGAGGGTGCCGCGGCCAACGCGCTTCCGAACGCCGTGCCCGAATCGGTCAAGGAAGAGCGCTATGCGCGCTTCATGCAGGCCCAGGCCGAGATCAGCACGGCACGCCTAGCGAAAAAAGTCGGGCGCACCTTGCGGGTGCTGGTCGATTCCCTGGAGGATGGCTACGCCATCGCCCGAAGCAGTGCCGACGCCCCCGAGATCGACGGCCAAGTGTACGTGGAAAGAACTGACCGGCTCGTCCCCGGAGAGTTCGCCGAGGTGGTCGTCGAGCGCTCCGACACCCACGATCTCTACGCCCGGCCAGTATGAGTTCGGCGGGCGGGCTGTCGTAATTTCGAATCTTCACGCCGCGTGCGGGCTCGAAATCAAGAACCTCTGTAGCAATATGCGCGATCTTGAATCCGAAGCTCGACGTGGGGGAGTGAGATCCGATGTCACAGAGAAAAGTCAGAGATGTGATCGTGCGCAAGGAAGTCATTCAACTCCCCGCGGATGCCACCGTGCGCAGCGCGAGCCGGCTGATGGCGGAGCAGGGGATCGGCGCCGTACTGGTCATGAAGGGCGAACAGATCCAGGGAATTTTCAGCGAGCGCGACGCGCTCAAGCGGGTTCTGGCAAATGACCTGGATCCTGATACCACTACGCTGGCGGATGTGATGACCCGGGAGATGGTGACTCTGGATCCGGACGCCTTTGCCGTGGACGCTCTACGCCTCATGAGCCAGGTGGGGATCCGACACCTGCCCATCGTTGATCGAGAAAAAGTTGTGGGAATGATTTCGCTGCGTGACTTTATCGGCGCAGAGTTTCAGCTCGCGGGAAAAGAATCGTAAAGAACCGCGAACGTAGTCAAACGCTGTTGTAGCGGGGTAGACGTCGTCGAGTGCGATTCGCTTCAATCAGTTGGGGCATGAGCAAAATAGAAGCCACGTTTTTACTTTGTAACAGTGAAGTATCCAAGGCTTGACTTTCTGGGGTTGCTTATTTAACTCGTTTAAGTTTGCCCCGCACGGTTCTCATCATCTCTCCGTCGCGTACCCGGGAGTAAGTCAGGTCCATTCCTTCGGGCGACAGTGTGCGTTCATAGACCTGCATCTCGTAGCCGCCCTCTTCGGTGATCAGCAGCGCGTAAACAAACAACGTATCGCCGGAGATACGCGCCCATACGTAAGGTTCTCCCTTGAGCGGATCCAGCGGCACCTGGTTGCCGAACATGTCGGTGCGCATGGCCGAACCGTAGAGCCCGGGTTTTCCTTTCGGTTTGAATTGGACGGTATAAGCTTTCCTTTTCAGCGTGCCGTCTTCCCTGGGGGTTACCGATACCCAGGTGAGTTTAAACCCGTCACCGTGCGGCTTTATTTCCACCCTGAGATCACGTTTCGTCAAATGATGATCTTCCTCCGATATTCCTTCGCCCAGGAATTCGCCGACGAATTTTTCATATTGATATGCAGCCTCTGATTGAGTCGAAAAAACGATGAGGGCGACCACCATCCCCAAGAAAAAAATATATTGAGGGCGTGACGTCAGTCTAATCATGATCGGCTCCCTTTGATAAAGCAGAGTCAGCACCCGGTGATCGAGTTGCAGCATATGCCGGGCGATTGCTTGTAAAGCATTATCTTAAACCGGACGCTCAAATTGAGACATCAGCTAATTTACCGGGTTCCCTCGACCGAATGCATCCATAGTGTTAAAAGATCGATGCTCAGACCATCCCTATTCAATTGAGAAGAGTTCAGAGCTATATGGAAAATAATCCCGTGCTCCGTGTCGGCATCGGCGGCCTCGGGACGGTCGGTCATGCCGTTGCCAGAAGGCTCGACCAGGGCATCCAGGGATTGCGCCTCACGGCGGTCTCGGCCCGTGACCTGACGCGGGCCGAAACACGGGTATCGCGCTTCTCCTCTCCAGTGGAAGTTGTCCCGCTGCAGAAGCTGGCCGAGCGCTGTGACGTTGTGGTGGAAGCGGCTCCGGCGGCCGTTTTTTTTCAGCTGGCCGAGCCGGTGGTCCGCGCCGGGCGGGTGCTGGTGCCCATCAGCGTGGGCGCGCTGCTCGAGCACTGGTCCCTGGTGGCGCTGGCAGAATCCACCGGTGCGCGGATCATCGTTCCAAGCGGCGCGCTCCTGGGGCTCGATGCGGTGCGCGCCGCATGTGAAGGCCGCATCGAGTCCGTGCGCATGGTCACGCGAAAACCCCCTCGCGGGCTCGCCGGGGCGCCGTATCTCAAAGCCCACGGAATCGACGTCTCCAACCTGGACGCGCCGCTCAAAGTCTTTGAGGGCACGGCCCGGGAGGGCGCCGCGGGTTTTCCGGCCAACGTGAATGTCGCCGCCGCGCTGGGTCTGGCCGGTATCGGTCCCGACCACACCGAGCTTGAAATCTGGGCCGATCCCACGGTGAGCCGAAATACCCACCACATTACCGTGGAAGCCGACAGCGCCCGCTTCGAGCTATCTATCGAAAACGTGCCTACCGAGGAGAATCCTCGCACCGGCCGACTGGTGGCGCACAGCGTGGTCGCTACACTGCGGCGGCTGACCGCGCCGTTGACCGTAGGTACCTGAGGTGCGAAGCGGGTGATGGTATCGACGCCGCGCATCGAATAGTCTAGCCCGCAGTATTTCCGAGCCCGTGAACCGCGGGCGCGAAAATGCGGACAGATCCTCGTCGGCAGCCGCGAGTTCGGGAATAATGTGGGCCTAACCCGCCCGGGACGACCCCTTCTGGACACGCCGTTCCCGGTCCGGCTCTTTTCAATAACAATTCGGAGGAGACCCCGATGGAAAAACCTATGTTTCTAAAAGCGGCCGCGATGGCGGTTGCCGTAATCGCGGCGCCGTTCTCGGCGCTCGCCGCGGATATTCCCTGCAGCACCGCAAAGCTGATTGTGCCCTGGAACGCCGGCGGTGACACGGACATCGTTTTCCGGCTTGTCACCAACTCCATGAACAGCTCGGGCTTCAAGCCGCAGCTTCAGGTGGTCAATATTGGCGGCCAAAGCGGCAACAAAGGTGCAAAGGAGGCCAAGGAATCCAAGCCCGACGGCTGCACCCTATTTGCCATCCATGAAAGCATGATTACCACCTACCTCGCCGGCCGCGTCGATTTCACCTGGGACGCATATACTCCCGTTGCGCGTTTGACCTACACGCCTTCCGTGCTCGGCGGCCACAGCGCAACGCCCTTTGACGACATGAAGGGAATGGTGAGCTACGCAAAGCAGAATCCCGGCGCGGTAAAGGTAGGCGTGACCACCGGCTCGACCAGCCAGTTCATCAATCTGCTGGTAGAAGACGCCACCGACACAAGCTTCAAGTACGTGCCTTACGAGGGAACTCGGGAACGTCTCACGGCGTTGCTGGCCAAGAATATCGACGTCGGCGAGATGAATATCCTGACGGCGAAGCAATATATTCAGGAAGGATCCATGAAGGCTTTTGGTATTGCCACCGAAGAGCGCGATCCTCTGATGCCGGAGCTTCCGACCCTCAAGGAGCAGGGCATCAACGTGGTCTACGGCCTGCACCGAGGCGTGGTGCTGCCTAAGGGCGCAAGCGCCGAAGTGATCAAGCACTTTGAAGAAGGCTTCAAAAAGGCGATGAGCGATCCGGAAGTGAAAAAAGCTCTGGACGAAAAGGGCACCTGGATCGTCTGGCTCGGGCCCGAGGATTACAAAAAGTTTTTTGAAAAGTCTTATGCCGATCACGAGAAAGTCGCGATCAAGATCGGCATGTACAAAAAATAATCTGAACTGGCTATGGGCGGCCGGCAACTTTCGCCGGCCGCCGTTTCAGATTTCGTGACGGCGAAGCTTGGAAGGGGCTCCGGCTGATCATGTCTCGCGTCAATCAAGATATCGTCATTTCGCTTCTGCTTATGGTGCTGAGCGCGACGCTCTTCATCGAAACCTTCGGCATGCAGAAGGTGCACCTGGCCATCATCGGCGCCAAGCTCTGGCCGCGTATCGTGGTCATCGTGCTGTTTTTTCTCTCTGCCATCTATCTAGTGCAATCCATCCGCGCCAGGCGCCCGCCGCCTGAAGCGCCGTTCAGTCTAATGGGGTGGCTCAGCGAGAACCGCAACGTGATTGGCTGCTTCGCCATCTATGCGCTGTTTCTGGTCACCCTGCCGTATCTCGGCATGCTTCTCGGCGGCTCGCTGTTCGTATTCGCTACGCTGACGCTCATCGGTAAACGGGATCTGCGCAGCTATTTGATACACGCCGTCGTCGCCGTGGTCACCATTGGCGGCATGTGGGCCGTGTTTCGCTTCGGGCTCGGGGTGATCCTTCCAGAGGGCGAGCTGCTTCCGCGCTGGTAGGCGGGGCGGGTCAGTCGAGGGAAGATGTAAATGGAAGTATTGAACAACGCCCTCGCCGCCTTTGCCGCCGTCGGTGAACCGTACACCCTACTGCTCATGGCGGTGGGCGTTGCCGCCGGTCTCATTGCCGGCGCGATCCCGGGCTTCACCATCACCATGGCGGTCATTCTCACCCTGCCGTTCACCTTCGGCATGGACGCGGTGCGCGGTCTGGCGGTGATGATTGGTGTGTTCGTGGGCGGACTTTCCGGCGGACTCATGTCCGGCATTCTCACCGGCATTCCAGGCACACCCTCATCGGTGGCGACAACCTTCGATGGTTTTCCCATGGCGCGAAAAGGACGGCCGGGACTGGCGCTGGGCATCGGTGTCTGGTCGTCATTTTTCGGCGGCATGATCAGCGCCCTCTTTCTCATGGTGCTCGCGCCCCAGCTCGCCAAAATCGGTCTCGAATTCGGGCCGTGGGATTACTTCTCGCTGGTGTTGTTTGCGCTCACCATCGTCGCCAGTCTGGCCGGCGACAATCTGATCAAGGGCATTGTCGCCGGGGTTGCGGGATTGCTGATTGCTTCCGTTGGAGAAGACGAGATCAGCGGCCTGGCGCGCTTCACCTTCGGCATCGACTCGATGAAGCAGGGATTTGATTTCCTTCCCGTCCTGGTCGGGCTGTTCGCCTTCAGTCAGCTGCTCTCTGACGTGCGCGATACCAAAAAGGCCACGCGGCCGATGGTCATGGGTGAAGCAATCCGAATCAGCATCGAGCACGTCGCGGCGATCAAAGCCATCGTGGTGCGCTGGAGCACCCTGCTCCGCTCCTCACTCATTGGCGTGTTCGTCGGAATACTGCCGGGTGCCGGCGGCACCATTGCCAATATTCTTTCCTACGACCAGGCGAAGAAGGCGTCAAAGAATCCGGAAAAATTCGGCACCGGCGTGCCCGAAGGCATTATTGCGCCGGAATCATCCAACAACGCGGTTGAAGGCGGCGCGCTGATTACTATGATGGCGCTGGGGATCCCCGGTGACATCGTCACCGCGGTGATGCTGGGCGCGCTGCTGATTCATAACATTGCGCCCAGCCCGACGTTTATCTCCACCGAGCCGGTGCTGGCCTACAGCATTATGGTCTCGTTCTTCATCGCGCTATTCATCATGGTGGCGCTGCAGGCCTTTTGCCTGCGGGTTTTCGTACAGGTGACCCGGGTGCCTATGTACCGCGTGGCGGCGGTGATTCTGGCCTACTGCGCCATCGGTGTATTCGCGCTCAACAACATCGTGTTCGATCTTTGGACCCTGCTCTGGTTCGGCCTGCTGGGATACGCCATGCGCCGCTATGGTTTTCCGCTGGCGCCCATGATCCTCGGGGTGGTCCTTGGTGATAACGCCGAGGTCAATCTCATCCGCGCGCTCGCCAGCGACGACAATCTGTGGCTATTCATCACCCGGCCGTGGTCGTTGTTCTTCCTCACCATTGCCTGCTTCTCAGTGCTATTCCCCTGGTACCAGAAGGTGCGCACCACGCAGAAGTGGACGCTGATTTTCACCCCGGCGATTCCGCTGGCGCTTTCCATTCCGATGTTCATGATGGGCGGCTGGGTCCGCCCGGGCGTTGCAGTTGCGCTGATCGCGCTAGGCGCCCTGATGCTGTGGCGCCGTCATCAGAACGACTGGACGCTGCCGACGGAAGTTACCCCGGAGCTGCACGAGAGCTGAGCCCCCGGCGGACACGCGTTCGGTCAGTTGATCCGGATCAATCGGCGGCCGGCGCTAAACAAATAACTTGAGAACAGTTGAACATGGCCGGCGCCGCTGCAACAGGCGGCGAAGGCCTTTCGTGAGCCGAAACGCGGGTTAAAGGAGGAGTAGGAATGTTGGCCGATTCCAGCGTATTTAGGATCATTGTTTTCATCGTCGCGGGACTTTACTGGCCGCTCGGGGTCGCGGCGGATCCCGGTGTGGTTACGGTTTACAAGACGGCCTCATGCGGCTGCTGCCAGGGGTGGGTCGAGCACATGCGCGGTAGCGGGTTCGACGTAACCACGCGCGATCTCCAGTGGAGCGAGCTCTCCAGCATCAGATCCCACTACCGCGTACCGGCAAAACTACATTCCTGTCACACCGCCATTGTCGACGGGTATGTCGTTGAGGGCCACGTGCCGGCGGACATCGTGACGCGTCTACTTACAGAACGCCCTGAGGCGATCGGGATCTCTGCGCCAGGTATGCCGGCGGCTTCTCCGGGGATGGATATTCCAGATGGCGGTCCGTACGACATCATGATATTCGAGGCGGGCGGCGGGACCCGGCTTTACCAGCGCGTGGACTAATTTCTTTACCGAATTTGCCGCGCGACGCGGGCCGGCTTGAGTCTGGTCGGTAAACGGTGCCGACCTTCGTTCAGGCGCCTGCGAAATACTCGCGGCAGTGTTCGGAAAAAGCTGGCGCCCTTCGCGTTTGCCGCGCACCTTTCACCTGCGCCAGCACGATGGAAAGGGGCGACAGATCAGCTTTGACCCGTCGTAGCTCAGATCCCCGTGGGGGCGCAAATTGAGGTAAGTTCTACAGCGTGAACGAAAACTGGGTTGCAGAAGACCGGCGCAAGCTGCTGGCGCTGGCGCGGGACTTGCTGAACAGCGATTACGCCAGTCACAAGCTGACCTTCGCGTTGTTTGCCCAGCCGCCTCCGTTCGCACATCTGAACGCCGTTTACAATAACTTTGATTTTCCCGGGCCGCTGGAATTCGTCAAGCACGCGGCCGGGTTGTCGGACCGAGTTCTTGGGGAGACGAAAAAGGAGAAAGCCGCGTGACGGTTCACGATCGCATACGCAAGTTCAACACCAGGGACACCTACCCTAACCAGTCGCTGGATAACGATCTGTGCCAGGTGGTCAAGGCCGGCAATCTGGTATTCCTTCGCGGCCAGGTAGGCTCGGATTTGGAAGGCAACACGGTTGGCATAAACGACCCCGGGGCCCAGGCCGATCAAGCAATGAAAAACGTCAAGCAGCTGCTGGAGGAGGCGGGCAGCGATCTGTCGCACGTTTGCAAGATCACCATTTACATTACGGACCGCGCATACCGCGAGCCGGTCTACCGCACCATCGGTAAATGGCTGAAAGGCGTGTTTCCGGTGTCCACGGGACTCATCGTTCAGGGATTGGCGCGCCCGGAGTGGCTGATGGAGATCGACGTCATCGCGGTGATTCCGGATGGGAAATAACAGGTGGGGATCGCGGTCTCGGACAAAACCTGCTTTGACGGTGGACTTGCCGAAAGTTCCTCAATTCAATTGGATCGGGGTGAGCTGATTCAGAGGCAGAGTAAGCGCGCAGATCGCAGCTAAAGAACCGCATCACTCAACGTTGGAAATACAAAATACCTGACTCTTCCCCCGCCATCGTCCCCGGGATAGGCTTCGAGCTTCTGTCCAACGCAAAGGGGGTTCGATATGCGTCTCAATCCCAAGGCACTGGGCCTCGCGCTTGGAATTCTGTGGGGTCTGTCGGTTTTTCTCGCCACGGCCTGGATCATTTTCACCGGCAGCCCGGGCGACACCCTGGCCAAGCTCGGCGTGTTCTACATCGGATATGACGTGACCTGGACTGGCGCCGTCGTCGGGTTGGGGTACGGTTTCCTGGATGGCCTCATCGGCGGGCTGCTGCTGGCGTGGATTTATAACGCCTTCTTACCCAAGCCGGATCTGCCCTGAGTGGAAGTCGAGGCGGAGTCTGCGGGGCATCGCAAGCGGTGGCCGTGACTGAACGCAGCAAATGGGAAGGCGGCTCGAGCCGCCTTCGTCATATAAGCGGAGCTGGACGCCGGAAATCCACAGGCAATTGATTTCCGTCGTTGTGGCAGGAAAGCTCCCTCGATTCAGAGATTTCCTAAAGAGCGATGCGGTCGCCGTTACGGCGGACAATCTCGCCATCCAAGCCGGGCACGGCCAGCACGTCGAGAATGCTCCTGTACGGTCCGTTGTTGCCGCGGTACGAGACGATGCGTTCCGCCAGCTCGGGTGAAATTTCCGGTATGGCGGCGCTGATTTCCTCGGCGGAGTCCGTGTTGAGATTGCAAACGGCCTCTTCGTCCTGGTCGGAATTGAGTAGGACCAGCGCAATGGTCACCGCGCGCGCGGCCTGCAGCGAACGGGACTCCTGGGCGGCTGCTACGGCAGGTACGGTCAGCAGAGCAAGGGCGACCGCGATGCTTAGCAAGTTTTTCATCCGGCTCCCTCCGAGGCGTTCTGTTGACGCCTTTAATAAACGGGGTACTACTAAGTAAAGCAGCCAATCGAACAGTTAAAAGGTGCACAGGTCGCATTCCGGGGAAAAACAGGGATTTAGCCAGAAAGATGGGGCCAGATGGGCGGTCCGGGCCTCCTCGGATGGTCACAGTTTCAGAGTTTGCCCAGTTTCGTCATAGAAAGCGGGCGAGAAGCGGAGCCCAGCCGAGCTGTCGATCATGTCGACGCCGCGGCTCGGGATCTCAACCGCCGAAGGAAGACAACTCCTGCTCCACCAGGGCCGCCCAGAAGCTGGCGCCGACGGGAAGGGCATCGTCGTTGAAGTCGTAGCGGAATTGTGCACCACGCAGCTGCCGTGGCCCTCGGAGCCGTTCCCCAGGCGCACGTAACAACCCGGGCGTTCTTGCAGCATCCAGGCAAAATCCTCCGCGCCCATGGACGGCGGCAAACTGCGGATGACGTTCTCCTCGCCGACAACACTGGCGGCGGCCCGCGCCGCCAGCGGGTCATTTCGCTGTGAAGTTCGAGAATCTTGGGTTTTAAAGCCATGTCGCGTTCATTTTCGGCCATCTTTAAGCTCGTATAAGCACGCCGCGTCCCAGCGTTCGCCCGGCAAGAGCGCAATGGTTTTGATCAACCACGGCTGTTTCCCGCTCCAGTCCTTGCTTTTGACCTTTCCGCCACCAGCGAGCGGAGCCTAGCGACGGCACTTTGCGGACTGGTCAGCAGCGGCGCCGGGCTGCGCGGCGCAGCCGGCGCTGCCGCCCGAGCCATGGAAAACTGTGCCAGCAGCACCGCGTCCACCTCCAACAGCCCGCTCACCGCCCGGGCGATGAGCGCGTCGTGGCGTGCGCCATCGCCGTCGTTGAGGGCGCGCATGGCGTCCTCGACGAATACGCCCTGCACTCGAACCGCCTTGC
>JBFHVA010000002.1:0-48106 GCA_041589735.1 Gammaproteobacteria bacterium
CACATAGAGAAACAGGATCAGCAGGCAGCCACCCTGGTAGACCATTCGAATCGCTGTGGAATGTGGGCCGAAGTAGTGATCCCGTATGTAGTCGGTGCCGACCGTCCACATCCCGATCCACGCGTGCGCCGCCGTGGACATTGAGCAGCGGCGCCCCCTGCAGCATTTCCAGCGCGGTAAAAAGCGCCGTAGCGGTAAAGGGCGCCGCGGCGGTCAGGGACTCGATCTTCCGGCTCGCCCCCTTGAGCGATAAGCCTATGATCACCTCCGCTGTTTCACAGGCAAGGCGATAGCTTCCTTCGATGGTTTCCTCGGTGTAGCCGGTCAGGAGCGTAGCTTCGCCCCAACCAGATTGTCCCTCGCTGTCCCGGGCGTAGGCGAGAACGGTATCGAAATCGCGAACCTCGATGAAAGAAAGGCGATAGGGCTTGATCAGCGGCAGCGAAAGCCGGTAAACGTCCAGTTGCTCGAGCTTTGACGCCATGGCCGCCGCTCGGGCTGGATCAAAATCCGTACTCGATGCCCGACGGCGTCAGCTTCGCGGACGCGCGCCGCGCCGAATGACACTGAATATTGACAGCCACCGGGTTCATGGTGATGTGGGTCGCCGCGGTTTCTACGTGAACGGCGAAGGCCGTCGAGTCTCCGCCCAGCCCCTGAGGTCCGATGCCTAAGCTGTTGACCGCCTCGGTGAGCTCTCGCTCCAGTCTCGCGCCTTCCTCATCCGCGCATACGCTGCCCAGCGGTCGCGTCGCCGCAATTTTTGCAAGATGCATGCAAAGATCGGCGGTGCCGCCGACGCCCACGCCGACGATGGTAGGGGGGCAAACGCGGCCGCCCACCTCCATCACCTTGTCTAGGACAAACGTTTTCACGCCCATTTCCCCTTCCGCGGGGATGCACATCTTTAGGAATGACCCGTTTTCCGACCCGCTGCCCTTTGGGATCATTTCAATTCGCAGCGTGTCGGGGTCGTCGCTGTAATCGAAATTGATCACCGGCACCCGCCGACCGCAGGAAGTGTGCTCGTTGTGGCGCGTAATGGGATGGACCACAGAAGATCTCAGCGGGTGTTCTTTAGTGGCTCGCTCGCAGCCCCGACGGAGGGCTTCTTTAAGCGCCTGGCCGTCGACCTCCACGTTGCGCCCAATGGTGACGTTGTAAATGGGAAGGCCGGTGTCTTGGCAGAGCAGATTGTCCGTGCGTTCCGCAACTTCGATGTTTGCGATCATGGTGCCGAGCACGGACTTGGCGGTGGAATCGCTTTCGCTTTTGTCCAGGCGCGAGAAACCGGTCTTGATGTCATCCGGCAGCACTTTAAGCGCGCGGATGTAGAGATCCCTCGCCACTTCTTCGATTTTCGAGACGTCCACGTTCATTTTCGTACACCTTGGAGTATCGAAACTGTCACCCAATGATCAGCCCTGGATCAGCAGCGCGGCGCCGGAGATGAGCACCAGCGCCAGCACGGCCCTGCCGAACGCAAGCGGATTGAGCCTGGCGTAAAGGCCGTAGCCACACCACAACCCGGCGACGATAGCCGGGAAGCACAGCGCCAGTCGCTTCAGCGCTTCGCCTCCGACCAGCCCCGAGGCTACCACGCCGAGCAGAGCGATGAGTCCGAGTGCTAGCTGCACCGGCTGATAAACGGCGCGCTGCTCGTCGGGTGACCAGCCGCGAAGTCCGCACCAAAGGGTCGGCAAAATTCCCGCGAGCCCGGCAAAATTGCCCAGCAGCCCGGCGGCAGCACCGACTGCGGCATCGGCGCTACGCGGCGGATTGAGCCGCATGCTGCCCGGGCGCAGCAGCAAAGCGACCCCGCCATACAGGCAAAGGATAACGCCGACGGCCCGCCGGAAGGGAGCCGGTTCGGCCAGGGTCAGCAGCCAGGTGCCGAGCGGGGCGCCGATCAGACCCCCGGCGACAAAGGGCGTCAGCCGGCGCAGATCCGGCTTTGACCTCAGCGCCCTCAAAGCCCACGCGTGCATGACCAATCCGGTGATGATGATCAGGGGTACCGCTGCGCGGGGTTCGAGGAAGGGCAGCCAGATGGCGGCCGCCACCAGGGCGTTGCCGAAACCGAAGGCGCCGCTCACGAAGGCCGCGGCAAAGGCTCCGGCGAGCAGCGCAACGGTCTCAAGCGGCATTGAGAAGAAACAGCACGCCGACTCCGAGGGCAATGCCGCCGGCGGCGGTGACAAAGGTCTTCTGCCGATCGGTCCACGGCAAGAATTCCACAGCCAGTAGACGCAGTCCGCCGGTCAGGTGAGCGGTGAGCAATACCACCAGAATGAACTCGGACGCCCTCACCAGCGGGTGATCCGACCAGCGCAACATTTCATCCAGTGCCGCTTCGCTCTCGATCGCGAGCGCAAGCGCCCAGAAGTGCGCGGGCAGAAACAACGTCAACAAGATCCCCGACGTTCGATGCACGACGAATGCCCAATAGCTCGGGTGTCGATTGGATGCGCGGGAAATGTTTTTCATGTTTGCAACGCGTACAGTCCCAAGGTGGTGCGTAGCCCCATGAACAGAATAACCAGCAGCACTGCGGCGCTGACCGCGTCGGCAATACGCGGCGGAAGCGGCGTGCTCTCCAGCAGAATGGTGCGAATGCCGATGGGCGCGTGAATCGCAACCGCGAGCACGAAGACCAGGTAGAAGCTCAGCCAGGCCACGTTTCCCTGAACCCGCGCGATAATTTCCGCCGCGCTCAGGTCCCCGCGTACGGCGTAAATGACGGTGGCGAGATGAACCGTAACCGCAAGCGCCAGAACCGCCGCGCTCGCCCGTTGCGCCATCCACAACCAAACCTGAATACGGGTACTCAAAGGGTGCCCTTCAACGCCGCCAATGCAGCAGCGCGTTTCAGCCCGGCAATGGAGGCGGTGGGGTTGAGATGCTTGGGGCACCACTGTCGGCAGCTCTGGTGCGAGTGACAGGCGTGGCAGCCGGCGTCGCCCGCCACCGCCAGCAGCCGCTCAACGTTGCCGCCTTCACGAGTGTCGTTGAGCAGCGACCAGGCTCGGTTCAGCGCCGCTGGCCCAAGATAGTCCCGGTTCCATGCCACCACGTCACAGGCGGAGTAACACACTCCGCATCCGATGCATTCAATTGCGGCGTCGGCATGAAGTCTTTCTGGCGAGTCCGGCTCGACCGGTGCGAAATCCCCTCGCGGCTTAAGGGGCGGTTGAAACGCGCCCCGGGCGCGGGCGAGCTTGTCGAAGAACACGCTCATGTCCACGGCAAGGTCTTTGATCACGCTCAAGTTACGCAGCGGTTCGAGTTTAAGCCGGCCGTTACTGGCGACCTTGGTGACATGGGTGCGGCAGGTCCATCGCGGTACGCCATTTACGGTCATGGCGCAGGACCCGCACATACCTACCCGGCAGGCAAAGCGATAGGACAGCGTCGAGTCCAGGTGCCGTTGTATATAGGTCACCGCGTCCAGCACCGTCTGATTCTCCCGCCGCGGCACCGGGTATTCGACGAATCGGCCCTCGCTGGTGCCACGCCAGACCGAGACGTTCAGTACGACCTCGTTTGTCATCGTTGCGTGTCTGCAGGCAGCGGGAACCGAAAATGCATCCGAAGATGGTAGATAGTAAATGGGGTCAACAGCGGATCAGTAACCCGCCCCTATCTACCATCTACTGCCTACCAGCTACCCAATTCTCAGCTGGCGTTTCAGATACCGATGCCGGCATCAGGCGCTCTGGTAGAGCTTCGTCATCACAAACTCCCGGTGACCGAGAGACTCTGCGCAGGTGAGACGGCCGTTGCAGGTGCGGATCATGATGTCGATAAGCGCGTCACCGGCCTGGTCGTAGTTCATTTCCCGGCGCAGTATTCCGGATACATCGAGGTCGATGTGCTCGCTCATCTCGCGCGCCGTGCGCGGATTCGCAGTCAGCTTGATCACCGGCTCGATGGGATTGCCGATGACGTTGCCCTGCCCGGTCGGAAACACATGCACGGTAAATCCGGCCGCGGCCTGCAACGTTACGCACTCGGCGGCTGCCGACGAGGTGTCCATGAAATAAAGGCCAGGCCCTTTGCGCGGTTCTTCCGCGGGCTTGAGCACGTCAATGTACTTGGTCTTCTTGCCGATCTTTTCCAGGTTACCGAAAGCCTTCTCTTCGATGGTGGTGAGGCCCCCTTCTATATTGCCCTTGGTAGGCTGGCTCTCGGACAGATCGCTGGTTTTATGGCGTTCGATGATGTCCTGATAGGCGTTGAACGTATCCATGAACTTCTTGCCTACAGCCTTGGATGCGGCGCGCGACATACACACTTCTTCCGCGCCGGTAATTTCCGAGGTCTCGCCGAAGCATTGCAGAACGCCGACAGGGTCGAGCTTGTCCACCAGGTTGCCGACCGTGGGGTTGGCGCCCAGACCCGAGGTCGTGTCGGACTCCCCGCACTTGTGGGAAATCCACAGATCGGACACGCGGCACTCTTCGCGCCGTAACTCAGAAGCCGCCTGCAGGTACTTCTGCGCAACCCGCGAAGCAGCTTCGATGGTTTTGAGATCGCCGTTGCGTTCGATGGCGAACCCCTGCACCGGCTTGCCGGTGCGGGCAATTCCGTCCACTACGCGCTTGGTCCAGCCGGGCTCGATACCAATGACCACGCAGGCGGCAACGTTGGGATTGCTGCCAGTGCCGATCAGGGTGCGAAAGTGGAGCTCCAGATCCTCGCCGAACTGCAGCCTGCCGTAGTGATGGGGCAGTGCCAGGGTGCCCTTGATGTTATTCGCCACCGCCTCGCTGGCGGCGTTCGAAAGATCGTCCAGCGGCAGGATGACCACGTGGTTTCGAATACCCACACGTCCGTTTTCGCGCCGGTATCCGTAGAACTTCAGATCCGCGTAGCCGTTTCGCCTTCGCGTTCCCGTCTTCTTCGCCGTAGCCACCTTTTGTTTCATTGTTTTCTTCCTGGCAGCGGTTGCTCGCTTTGTGCTCATGCTCACCACCTCTTGGTCTTGGTGTTGTGGACGTGGACGTGATCACCCTTCTTGATCGCGGCGATGGTGCGGCCGATGTCGTGTCCGTATTTCTGTATTGTGTCGCCCTTCTTGATGTCCATAAGCGCAACCTTGTGTCCGATGGGAATGTCATCACGGGCCGTGACCGTGATGGTACCGTCGGTGTCCATGACCCAGCCGCTAAGCTTCTGCCCTTTTTTTATGTCCTCGACCACCGCGACGCCCACGGAGTCCTGATGGTTGTGTACGAGGAAATGCGGCTTCTTTATCGGCTTATTCACGCTTGCTCCTTCCCGGTTCCTGAATACAGAGTCTTTTGCGGGCTATCATACATAAGTGCAAAAAGCGTTGCTTCGCGCGTGGCCTTGCGTTTGAGGCCACACAACGGTCGATATTGATTCGGCCTTCGCGAGCTTTAGTTCAACGCGCTGACTTAATACCCGCTAACGAAATCGTCACCGGTGTTGGCTCGGGCAGAGGCATTCCCAACTCCCGCATCACGTCGCGAAGCCGATCGGGATAGTCGGTAATAATGCCGTCAACGCCGATGTTGATCAGCGTCCTCATTTGCCCGGGCTCGTTGACGGTCCAGACGATAACCTTGAGTCCCAGAGCATGGGCCTCGTCCAGCAGCGCCTTGTCCACATCCCCGAAGTACGGTGACCAGATGGCGCACCCCGACGCCTTCACCATGCGCGGCACGGATCCACCGAAGTCGTTCACGTCCATTCCGGTCCAGGAGGAGGATCCCCCAGCGTCGCGTCCGATGTTGTCGAGCCAGCTTTGCTCGGAGGTCAGGCAGGCGGTGGAAATCTCAGGGGCGATGGCGTGAACGTGCGTAAGAGTGCGCCAATAAAAGGACTGGACCACGGTACGCTCGGCGATGCCCGACGCGCGCACCGTCGCCACCAGACGCTCGGCGAACGCCTCGGGGGCGAATGTCAGTGCCGCTCCGTCGGGACGCACCTTGGTTTCGATGTTGAATCGAATTGCGCGGTTGCCCGAGGAAGCCACCAGCGCAGCGACCTCCTCCAGGGTCGGTATGGGCGTACCGTCCATCGGGGTTTGCTCCGGAAAACGTTTCGAGTAGTCGGAATTCGGCCGGATTTTCCCGACGTCGTATGTCCTGATCTCCGCAAGCGAGAGGGCGGCAATGACCGGCCCGGGAGGGGTTATCCACTCGCCGTTGGCGCCGCGGGTGAACTCGGGGCTGAGTTGCGGATCATGACTCACGACGACGACGCCGTCGGCGGTCACGGCGGTGTCGAGCTCTAGCACGTCGACCCCGATGGAAATCGCTTTGGCAAAAGAAGGCAGCGTATTCTCGGGCAGCAGACCGCGCGCCCCCCTGTGTCCCTGAATTTCCACTCCGAGCAGACTTTCAGTCGAAGTCAGAAACAGCAGAGCCGCCGCGACCGCTGTTAAACTCGAGCGCGCGCTCGAAATGCCTTTCAACTTGAACATCCCTCATTAAAAGAAGCGCCTCACTTCAGGGCAAAGAAGACCCAGACGATTCCACGCAGCAGGTAGTAAGCCAGCGCATAGCATACGGGCAGGCCCAGAAGGTAGACGAGCAGTCCGGGCATGTCGATGCGGGAGAAAAAATCCGTGGCGATGAAGGCGTAGATCCACCACAGCACGACCGCCCCGATCCCGGCCCGGTGACACGCGGCAATAAGCTGAGGTGAGGGCCCGTGCGGAGGTTTGGATTGCGAGGGCATCGCCTTCTTCTGCCGGCTTCACCGCGTCGAGTCCAGATCGGCGCTAAGGCCGGAAGCCTCGATGCCGGCAATGGCGCAGGCTTCGTCGTCCTCGGAAGCCGCGCCTGCAACGCCCACCGCCCCGAGCAGCTGACCGTCGCGGTTGCGAATCAAAACGCCGCCTGGAAGTGGAACGATACGTTCCCGTGCGCTTCCGCCCATGGCGTTGATGAAGCCGCGCTGAAGAATGTCTTTTGAGTAGCGTTCGGCGTAGTGCCGGGAGCTTGCGCCAAGCGCCAGCGCGCCCCACGCTTTAGCCTGGCAGACGGTGGCTCGCAAAAAGGCGACGCCATCCTCGCGCTGCATGGACTTGAGGTGTCCGCCGGAGTCGAGAACGGCCACGCTTACAGGCGGGAGTCCGAGTTCTCGGGCTTTAGCCAGCGCGCCTTCGACGACGCTCTCGGCCTGGGATAAGCTGATGTTCATTTCCAGACAGCTGCGGGTGGCTCAATGCGGCAACGGGTTCGGGTTAATATATCAAGCTTCCAGCTGATCCAACGACATGCCTCAGAATCATATTGCGACTCAGTTCCATGCCCCAAGTCGTATTCACGGAAAACCTTAAGCGCCACGTGGATTGCGCGCCGACTCAGGTGGCGGGCACGACCGTCGGCCAGGTGCTGGAGCGGGTGTTCGATGAAAATCCAAGACTCGAGCGCTACGTGCTGGATGATCAAGGCGCACTTCGAAAACACATGCTGATATTCGTAGACGGTTCGCCGGCAAAGGACCGCATTAAGCTTTCGGATCCGGTTGAGGAAAGCAGTGAGATCTTCGTCATGCAGGCGCTGAGCGGTGGATAAAAGGATTATCGATGACAAAGAAGTTATTGGTGGCAACGCGAAAAGGTCTCTTTACCGTGGACCGCGGAAAGAGCTGGCGAATCACCGGTGTGGATTTCCTCGGCGACAACTGTTCCGCGGTGCTCGCGGATCCTGTAAACAGAACGATGCTTGCCGCGCTGGATCACGGCCATTTCGGCGTTAAGCTCCATCGTTCCACGGACGGCGGCAAAAGCTGGCACGAGATCGAGGCGCCCAAATATCCACCCAAATCAGACAAGGACGAAGACTGGGTGGATATGCACGGACGCACCATTCCTCACAGCCTGATTCTGGTCTGGTGCCTGGAACCCGACCACCCCAGCCGAGCCGACGGGATCTGGTGCGGCACCGTGCCGGGGGGATTGTTCTATTCCGAAGACCGCGGCGATTCCTGGCGCCTAGTGGAGAGCCTGTGGAATCATCCGCTTCGGCGTCGCTGGTTTGGCGGCGGCATGGATTATCCCGGAATTCACTCGGTGTGCGTCGATCCCGGTGATCCCGGCCACATCAGCATGGGCGTTTCCTGCGGCGGGGTGTGGGTGAGTCGCGATTCGGGTGCGGAATGGGAGTGCGTCGGTGAGGGCTGGCGCTCGGACTACCTGCCGCCGGAACTGCTGGGAGATCCGGCGATCCAGGACGTGCACCGGCTCGGCCAGTGCGGGGCCCATCCCGACGGGTTGTGGGTGCAGCACCATAACGGCATCTTCCGGTCCACCGACGGCGGGCAGCGTTGGACCGAGCTCAAGGACGTGTCCCCCTCGGCTTTCGGTTTCGCCCTGGCGGTGCACCCCACCGATCCGGACACGGCCTGGTTCGTGCCCGAGATTAAGGACGAGCGCCGCATACCCGTGGACGGAAAGCTGGTAGTGAACCGGACCCGGGACGGAGGCCGGAGCTTCGAGACCCTGTCCCGCGGGCTTCCGCAGGAGCATGCGTACGATCTTGTTTACCGCCATGGTCTCGCCATCGACGCTGAAGGGAAGGTGCTTGCCATGGGCAGCACCACGGGATCGCTGTTTATTTCCGAAGACTCCGGAGATAGTTGGCAGTGCTTGTCCACGCATCTGCCACCGGTCTATGCGCTTCGCTTCATGGAAAGCGCGTCTTAAAAAAGCACGCGGGATTAAGAATCCGCGCACATGAATAAGTAGAGCTGCTTATGGTTGAAAAAAGCATCAAACCGGCCGAGCTGCGCGAGTGGCTGATGGACGATGAAGAGCTGGCGCTGTTCGATGTGCGCGAAGAGTTGGTTTTCGGCAGCGCGCACATTCTTTACGCCAGCTGTCTGCCGCTGAGCCGGCTCGAGCTCAAGGTGGCCGCGCTCGCGCCCCGGCGGACTGTGCGAATGGTGATTTGCGACGGCGGAGAGGGCCTCGCAGAGCGCGCCGCAGCGCGACTCTCGAGTCTGGGATACACCAACGTGAGCGTGCTGGAAGGCGGTACTCTGGCCTGGAGCGATGCGGGCTTCGAGCTTTTCAGCGGGGTCAACGTTCCCAGCAAAGCCTTTGGCGAAATGGTGGAGCATGAGTACGCGACGCCATCCATCAGCGCCGACCAGCTCAAGGCAAAGCTCGACCGGGATGACCACATCGTGGTCCTCGACAGCCGGCCGTTCTCCGAATACCACGCGCGCAACATTCCGGGTGGGATCTGCGTCCCCGGGGGTGAGCTTGTTTATCGCCTGGAGGAACTGATCCAGCGCGACAATGCGCTGGTAGTGGTCAACTGCGCCGGACGCACCCGCAGCATTATCGGCGCGCAGTCGCTGATCAACGCGGGGGTGTCCAATCAGGTGGTGGCATTGAGAAACGGCACCATGGGCTGGCACCTTGCGGGACATGCTCTGGAGACCGATATGACCCGGCGAGCGCCCGAAGTTTCGGCGAAGAACCTGACAATCGCGAAACAACGCGCCCGGTCGGTCGCTGAACGCTACGGCGTCAAGTTGATCAGTGGGGAGGATCTCAAACGCCTTCAGGCTGAGAAAAAGCGCCGCTCGCTGTTTATTTTAGACGTGCGGGATCCGGAAGAATACGACACCGGACATCTTCCCGGTTCCCGTTCGGCACCCGGCGGTCAACTCGTCCAGGAGACGGATCAATTTATCGGCACCCTGGGCGCCCGCGTGGTGCTGGTGGATAACGATGGCGTGCGCGCCTCCATGACTGCGTCGTGGTTGATTCACATGGGTTGGAAAGAAGTTTTCGTTCTGCCTGACGCTTTAAAGGATACCGAACTGGAAACGGGGCGCGAGCCGGTCGAGATCCTCGGTCTAGCTGACACAAAGGCGCCGGAAATCATGCCGCCAGCGCTCAACGATTTGCTTTCAAAAGACGAGGTCAGCGTGGTCGATGTGGGCTTGAGCCGCCGTTACCGGAAAGGACACGTTCCGGGCGCGTGGTTCGCGCTCCGCGCCCGCTTCGCGCAGACCCTTCCCTCTCTCGATCTAGGAAATCCCGTGGTTATCACATCGGAAGACGGCGTGCTGGCCCGCCTCGCGGCGGCGGAAGCCGCGGCGGCCATCGAACGTGAGGTGCACGTGCTCTCCGGGGGGACCGCGGCCTGGGTTGAGGCCGGGCTTCCGCTCGAGTCCGGGGCTACGCGCATGGCCGATCCGGCAGATGACATTTGGCTGAGACCGTATGAAAAAGATTGGGGCGTGGAGCAGGCAATGCAGGATTATCTCACCTGGGAAGTGGCGCTGGTGGAGCAGATAGAGCGCGACGGTACGGCGCGGTTCCGGCACCGCGCGGAATTTAAATGAAAAGGATCGTATATCGTATGTCGGGAAACGGAATCGACTCGCGTGCCGCGAATTACTAATCACAAGTAACCAATCTCTTATCACAAGTTACATGTCACCTGTCACGATTAATCGAAGCTAGTTCGTCAACCTCATGTCAGACGCATCAGATCATCAAGATATCCGCGACGCTGTCGCCAAGCTCTGCACCAAGTATCCCGGTGACTACTGGAGAAAACTGGATCGGGAACGCGCCTATCCGACAGAGTTCGTGAAGGCGCTTACGGATTCCGGATTTCTCTCCATACTCATCCCCGAGAAGTACGGCGGCAGCGGCCTCGGCATCACCGCCGCCGCGGCGGTGATGGAGGAGATCCACAAGGCGGGCTGCAACGGGGCCGCCTGTCATGCACAGATGTACACCATGGGCACGCTGCTCAGGCACGGCAGCGAGGAGCAGAAGAACGAATTTCTCCCCAAGATTGCCGCCGGTGAGCTGCGCCTGCAGGCGTTTGGCGTGACCGAGCCCTCGAGCGGCACCAACACGCTGGGTCTGCGCACCATGGCGGTGAAACAGGGCGATAGCAGCTACCTGGTAAACGGCCAGAAGGTCTGGACCTCGCGGGCCGAGCATTCCGATCTGCTGCTGCTGCTTGCCCGTACCACCCCGAAGGACCAGGTGAAGAAACGCACCGAAGGACTGTCGGTGTTTTTAGTAGACATGCGCGAGGCGAAAGGAAGCGGTCTCGAGATCCGGCCCATCCGAACCATGATTAACCACGCCACCACGGAAATCTTCTTCGATAACCTGCGAATTCCTGCGGACAGTCTGATCGGTGAAGAAGGCAAGGGGTTTCGCTACATTCTCGATGGCATGAACGCAGAGCGAATTCTTATCGCCGCTGAGTGTATCGGCGACGCGCGCTGGTTTATCAAGAGAGCCACCGACTACGCCAACGAGCGCAGGGTATTCGAGCGTCCCATCGGCCAGAATCAGGGGATCCAGTTTCCCATCGCCGAGTGTTATGCCGCTAGCGAGGCCGCCGCACTGATGATGCAGAAAGCGGCCGCGATGTTCGAAGCAGGGGAGCCCTGCGGCGCCGAGGCCAACATGGCCAAGTACCTGGCCTCGGAGGCCTCATGGAAGGCCGCCGACATGTGCATGCAAACCCACGGCGGCTTCGCCTTTGCCGAGGAGTACGACGTGGAGCGCAAATTCCGGGAAACTCGACTTTACAAAATTGCGCCCATCAGCAACAACTTCGTCCTTTCATTCATCGCTGAGCACGTGCTCGGCCTGCCCCGATCCTATTGAACGAAGACGTGGCATCCATGCGGACATGATTCTGCAAACGCCAAAATGATTCGTGATGCCCGTCTCTCAGATCTCGATGCGCTCGTTGCGCTGGAAGAGAGCTGTTTCGTGATAGATCGATTCAGCCGAAGGCAGTTTCGCTACATGATCACCCGCGCCCAGGGGCGGCTGCTCGTGGACGAGCGCCGCGGCAAGCTGATCGGTTATGTTCTGGTGCTGTTTCGCCGGGGCACGTCCCTGGCTCGACTGTACTCGATCGCAGTGAGTCCCCCCGCCCGTGGAAAGGGCGCGGGCCGCGATCTGCTCGCAGCCGCGGAGAAGGCCTCAGTGGACGGGAATTGTGCCTACTTGCGTCTGGAAGTGCGGCGAGACAACGCAGAATCCATCCGCCTTTATCGCAGCGCCGGTTTCCGCAAGCTCGGCGAGGTGAGCGATTATTATGAGGACGGAATGGAAGCGCTGCGCTACGAAAAAGCCCTGGCCCCGCGACTTAAGCCCTCGCTGGCGCGCGTTCCTTTTTACGAGCAAACACTGGATTTCACCTGCGGCTCATCCGCGCTGATGATGGCGATGAAGTCCCTGGATTCTTCGGTTCGATTCAGCCGCACCCTGGAGCTTCGTCTCTGGCGCGAGGCGACGACGATATTCATGACGTCCGGACATGGCGGCTGCGGTCCCCTGGGACTGGCTCTTTCTGCGGCCAAGCGAGGCTTCAGAGCGGAAGTGATCGTCAACGACAGACGGGTACCCTTTCTCGATTCCGTGCGCAGCGAAGAGAAAAAGGAAGTCATGCGCCTGGTGCACGAAGACATGCTCGCTCAGGTGAAAAAACTGTCGGTCCCGGTCCATTACGGAAACGCCAGCCTGAAAAAGATCGAATCGCGCTTCAAGTCCGGTGCCGTGCCTATCGTGCTCATCAGCCTTTATCATTTTTACGAACAGAAAGTTCCTCATTGGGTCGTCGTAACCGGTTTCGAGGACCGGTTTGTATACGTCAACGATCCCTTTGTAGACCATAATCGAGAGCATACGCGCACGGACTGCATTAACATGCCCATTGCCAAATTCGACTTTGAGCGCATGTCGCGATACGGCCGAGCAGGTCTCCAGGCGGTGGTTTTCATTTCTGCGCATGGTGGTAAAAAGTCGCGAAAGGCTAGGCGCGAGTAATCGAAATGGCTGATCACCTGGTTCTGGTTGACAAAGCTGACGCGTGGAAGCCCGAAGACCCCGAGCTTCCTGTAGCTGCGGTGAAGGATTACTTGTCGGGCACGGAGTATTCCTCCGGAAAGCGGCTTCGCGTCATTAATCTTTGCCGTAACTACGAGTACCTCGGCCTTGGCTACTATTGCTCGCTTCTTGCCGAAGCGCGCGGGCACCGTGTAATTCCTTCAGTGCGGACTATCCAGGATTTGAGCAGACGCTCCATTTACGGTGGAATCGCCGAAGATTTGCTGGATACGGTGCAGAAAGCATTCGGGGGAATCGCTTCTGCCGAGGCTCCGGACCGTCACGAGACTGTGATTTGCTTCGGAAAAACCGAGACGCCCGAGCTCGCCGATCTGGCGCGACAAATATTCGAGCTCTATCCGTGCCCAATCCTCAAGCTGGAATTTCGCAAGCTCGCGCAGGGATGGCAGCTGCACGCTATCAGGCCCGGAAACGCCACCAAATTAATGGACACGCAGCATCGATTTTTCTTCTCCGCGCTGCAGGAGTACCTGACGCGGCGCTGGCGGCGGGCGCGAGCGCGCAGCGCCTATCGCTACGATCTGGCGATACTGCACGATCCGGCCGAAACGCTGCCACCGTCAAACCCGCGTGCGCTGAAGCGTTTTGAGAAGGCCGCGGAGTCCCGGGGCGTGGACGTCGAGTTTATCGGTCGCAAGGATTTCGGACGGCTGGCGGAGTTCGATGCGCTCTTCATTCGAGAAACGACCCGGACTGACCACCACACCTACAGATTTGCGACCCGCGCGGAGAGCGAGGGTATCGTGGTGATCGACGACCCGGACTCGATACTGAAATGTGCCAACAAAGTTTACCTGGCGGAGCTATTGAAGGGACACGGTATTCCGACACCCAAATCGCTAATCGTCCGGCGCGAGACGTTGGGAGAATTGGAGCGCGAAATAGGGTTTCCGCTGGTACTCAAGATCCCGGACGGCGCTTTTTCGACCGGCGTTTTCAAAGTGGACAATCCGGAGCAACTGCGCAACGTGGCAACGCGTCTGTTCAAAGACTCCGATCTCATTCTCGCGCAGGCGTATCTTTATACGGCGTTCGACTGGCGAATCGGCATACTTAATCGTAAACCGCTCTATGCCTGCCGCTATTACATGGCGAGAAGTCACTGGCAGATCGTAAAGCATCAGGACAGTGGCGATCCGTTGGAGGGAGAGAGCGATACGGTGCCCGTTTCCGACGTCCCTGAAGCGGTGTTGCAGATCGCGCTGCGCGCCGCGGACCTGATAGGTGATGGTCTCTACGGAGTTGACATCAAGCAAACTGATAATGATGTGATGGTTATCGAGATCAACGACAACCCGAGTATTGACGCTGGAATAGAGGATGCCGTGCTGGGTGACGGTCTCTACGCTGCGATAATCGACGAGCTGGTCACGCGCATCGAGAAGCTGAAATTGCCGGCGCAGAACAAGCCACAATCGGCGCGTTCGTCCGCTTCCGGCGCTGACGAAACTCGGACCGAAAGATAGTCGGAGACCGATGGAAAGCTACCAGGTCTACGCCGTGAAATACGGCACGCGCGCCGCCCGCCGCCACGATAATTTTATTTTTCGAGACGATCACGATGGGCCCATGTCCATGGATTACTACGTGTGGGCGATCAGGTCGAATGACCGAACCATTGTCGTCGACGTCGGTTTTAATGCGGTGGAAGGCGAGCGACGAGGCCGCGATTTCCTGCGCTGCCCGACTGAAGGGCTGTCGATGATAGGGATCGATGCGAATAGCGTAGACGAACTCATCATCACCCATCTTCACTACGACCACGTAGGTAATCTAAATCGATTTCCCAAAGCTAAATTTCACCTCCAGGATTCGGAGATGATCTACGCTACCGGTCGCAGCATGACCCACGAAGTTCTGCGTAACGCCTACACGGTGGATGACGTGGTGGAAATGGTGCAGCTCGTTTATGGTGATCGGGTAGTGTTTCACGACGGCGACGACGAGATTGCTCCCGGAATCAGTGTTCATCATATCGGGGGGCACACCCGGGGACTTCAGGCGGTCCGGGTACACACCCCAAGGGGCTGGCTGGTGCTGGCGTCTGATGCCAGTCACTATTACGCCAACATGGATGACGGCAACCCGTTTCCGATCGTGGAAAACGTAACCGACATGCTGGAAGGGCATCGCCGCATGAAAAAGCTGGCCGACTCCGATGACCATATCGTTCCAGGTCACGATCCGGAAGTGATGCGGCGTTATCCCGCGCCGTCGAAGGAAACTGAAGGAATTGTAGTGAGCCTGCACGAGACGCCGTTGAGTGATGAGTAGATGCGAATGAATCGAAGTCGCTTTAGGAGCGCACTTGTGCGCGATTCAGAACATCTCTCGGTTCAGGTTGTGCTGATGTTGAGCCGCATGTCATCGGCGACTCATGGCACGGATGTGCTCAATGCGCAGCTACTGGATTGAAGGCATTATTTCTTTTCTTCTTACTCATTAACGTTCGTAATGCTGCCCCTGAAAAATATTCTCGTCGTCTCCCTCGAGCAGGCCGTCGCCGCTCCGTTTTGCTCTTCGCGCCTCGCCGACGCCGGCGCTCGGGTGATTAAGGTGGAGCGTGACGGCGGTGATTTCGCCCGCGCATACGACAAGGCGGTGCACGGCGAAAGCGGGTATTTTGTTTGGCTGAATCGCGGCAAGGAATCGCTGGTGATGGATATAAAGAATCCGCAGGATGCCGCGCTTCTCGAGCGCATCCTTGCAAAGACCGACGTGTTTATTCAGAACCTGGCTCCTGGCGCCGCATCTCGGGCAGGATTCGGCTCGGACCGTTTAAGGAAAGACTATTCGCGGCTCATCACCTGCGACATCAGCGGTTACGGGGAGAAAGGCGCTTATTCCCAGATGAAGGCCTACGACATGCTGGTTCAGGCGGAAAGCGGCATGTGTTCCATTACCGGCTCGCCGGAGCAGCCGGGCCGCATCGGGATTTCCGCCTGCGACGTAGCCTGCGGCATGTATTCGTACATGGCGATCCTCGAAGCAATCATCGCCCGTGAGCAAACCGGCAAGGGCAGGGCGATCCGCACATCCATGTTCGACTGCATGGCCGACTGGATGACGGTGCCGTTGCTGCTCCACGACTATACCGGCAACAGGCCGAAGCGCACCGGCTTGAGCCATCCAATGATCCAGCCGTACGGCGCCTATCAAACCCGTGGCGGCAGACCGATCCTGATTGCCATTCAGAACGAGCGGGAGTTCGTGCGCTTCTGTGACAGCGTCCTGGAGCAGCCTGAGCTGAAAAAGGATCCGCGATTTTCGAGCAATCCGGCGCGCGTAGAGAACGTGGAGTCATTGCGCGAGCTCATCAACGCGGCGTTCATCCGTTTCGAGCGCGTTGATTTGATCGAGCGATTACGCAGTTCGCAAATTGCTTTCGGCGAAATTAATGACGTGGCGGCGCTGTCGAAACACCCGGCCCTTAGGCGAATCGAGGTGGATTCTCCCACCGGGCCCGTGAGTCTGGTTGCGCCACCCGCCCGGATCGACGCTGACTCGCCTTCACTTCGGCCGGTGCCGTCCCTGGGCGCGCATTCCGAATCCATTCGCGCAGAGTTTTCCGGAGGCTGATATGGCTGAAACGTCTCAGGCGGACGCGGACCAGCTGGTAAAGTGGATAGGGCGAAGTGAAACCACCTCGGGCTACGCGTACGGCGCACTGGCGGATGTGCTCAGCGCGACCCTGGACAGAGACGATCCGCCCCACGTTGAGGGAACGCCTTTGCCACCCGGCTGGCACTGGCTATGTTTTCCCGAGGCGGTGAAGCTTGTGGACACGGGTCATGACGGTCACCCCAAACTGGGGGGCTTCATGCCCCCGGTGCCGCTCCCGCGCCGCATGTGGGCGGGCAACCGGATGGAATTCTTGCAGCCGATTCGAGCCGGAGACAAGCTTAGACGTAAATCCACTATTGCCGATATGCGCTTCAAGTCCGGCGCCGGCGGAAAACTGTGTTTCGTCAACGTGCGTCACGAGATTCATGCCGGGTCCGAGCTCGCCACGGTGGAAGAACACGACGTGGTTTACCGCGAAGCGGTGGCTCCGGGCGCGCCGGCGGCCAAGCCCCGGCCGGCGCCGGCGGAGCCGCTTTGGTCGCGGACGGTTTCCCCGAGCCCGGTGCTTCTGTTTCGCTTTTCCGCGCTGACCATGAACAGCCACCGTATCCACTACGACCGCGGATTCGCGGTGGAGGAGGAGGGTTATCCGGGGCTCGTGTTTCATGGGCCGCTGACCATGGTCCTGCTGATGGACCTGTTTCGGCGCGCCAATCCAAGGGCGCGGCTTCAGCGGTTCGCTGTGCGCGCCACCGCGCCTCTGTACGACGATCGCGACTTTGAAATCCAGGGCGCGCCGGGTGAATCCGACGGAGAGGCGCGCTTGTGGGCGCTGACGCCGGCAGGCGAGCTGGCGATGCTCGGCGAAGCGGGCTACGCGCAGGACTCATGATTCGAAACGCTTGTTCTTTACGCTGCGAGAGTTTTTCCCATGAGCCTTAGCGGAGGCCTGCGCAAGATGCGCGTCGAGCACGCTTCGCCGGTGCGCTACTACATGCGCCTCGGGGACCAGGAGTACGCCCTGAATCCTCTGATCGGCGAGCGAGTTACCCTCGGTTTCAGCGGCCGTATTCACTGTATTGCCTGCGGGCGCGAGACTAACAAGAGCTTTAACCAGGGATACTGTTTCCCTTGTTTCAGATCGTTGGCTCGATGCGACCGCTGCATCGTCAGCCCGGAGCTTTGTCATTTCCATCTCGGAACCTGCCGCGAGCCGGAGTGGGGACAGGCCAATTGCATGCAGCCCCATATCGTTTACCTGGCCAACAGCTCCGGAGTGAAGGTGGGCATTACGCGGCAATCGCAGATCCCGACGCGATGGATCGATCAGGGTGCGACGCAGGCCATGCCGCTGATGCAGGTGAGGACCCGGCGCGCTTCCGGAATGGTGGAGCTGGCGCTCAAGTCGCAATTCATGGATCGCACCGACTGGCGGCGCATGCTCAAAGGTCCACCGGAGCCGGCCGATCTGGCTGAGCAATCAAAGCATTTGCGAGCAACCTGCGAGCAGGCGCTCAAGGCAGCGGGTGAAGACCCGGGAGCAGCACCCGGGGAAACTATCGGCGCCGATCCGCGGGAGTTCGATTACCCGGTGCTCGAGTATCCGTCCAAGGTTCGATCCATCAACGTGGTAAAGCAGCCCGAAATCAAGGCTCGCCTGCTTGGAATCAAGGGCCAGTACCTGATCTTCGACTGCGGCGTGATCAACATGAGAAAGTACGCCGGCTACGATGCGCTGCTGTCGTAGGCGCGCAGTTTCAGTTCGCGGCGACCGGTCCCCGTAACAGCTCGATGTAGGCTGCATAAAGCTTGCGAATGTTGCGCACGTAAGTGACCGGCTCGACGCCTCTAACGAAGCCATAGGTGGCGTCGCGAAAATATTCCGGCTTGGAAAGCTTAAGCATCGCCAGCTCGACATTGTCGAACCAGCGGTTCGGATCGAGACCCAGCTCCTTCGCCAGTTCGCGGGCGTCGTATACGTGACCCAAACCGGCGTTGTACGACGCCAGGGTAAACCAGGTGCGTTCCTGAACCGGAAGCTCCAGCTCGAACTGATCGTAGAGCCAGTGGAGCATCTTCATGCCGGCGATGATGCTTTTCTCCGGGTCTTCGAGATCGCTGATGCCGAATCGTTTGGCGGTTACGGGTAGCACCTGCATGAGCCCCCTGGCCCCGGCCCAGGAGACGGCGTCACTCTTGAACCGGCTCTCGTGGTACATGAGCGCAATTATCAGAGGCCAGTCAAATCCGTATTTTTCAGCGTACTTCCGCACTAGATCGTCATAGGGCGAAAGTTCTCCGCCGTTGCCGCCGTCAGAGCGAAATTTCACCAGCTGCTGAATGCGGCGGGGATTCTTGAAATATTTGTTATACGTGATGTTGTAGAAAGTCTTGCGATATTCCTTTTCGAGAAAAGCATTCAGCGCTTCGAGCAGCTTTTCATCTTCTTTTCTCACCGCCCAGCCGTGTTTTACATTTTCTTTTATCGTAAACGCCGCGCGCACGTCGTCCCGCCATGTTAGCGCAACATCCAGGATATGACTGTCGGAAACCGTGAGGTCATATTCACCGCTGGCAACCTTGTCGATGATTTCTTCCGTCTCCATCGACTCGGGTGCCGCCTTCAGAATGAAACGTATGTGCCCTTTGAGCCGAAGTCGCTCGAGTGTTGCCCAGTAGGAACTGCTCCTGCGCACCCAGATGGTTCGTCCTTCCAGCTGGGTAACGTGATTGAGCTCCGTGTCGTCTATGCGAGCAATAACCACCTCACTTACGACGTTGTATGGATTGGTGAACTCGATCCCGTATGTCCGCCTTTGTTCGGTAACGGTTAATGACGCCGAAATCAAATCTCCGCCACCCCAAAGCAACATCGGAATCAGGTGTTCACGGGACGGTGCGATGATCATTTCGAGCTGGAGTTTTTGTTCCCTGGCAAATTTCCTCATCAACTCATACTCGAATCCCATCAATCTGCCGCGCCAGATGAAATAGGTTACGGCGTTGTTGCGGGTCAGGACTCTGAGGATCTTTTTTTCTTTGATTACAGGAAGATCAGCTTTGTAAATTGATTGCGGCCGCCGCGCCAGTTCCGCCTTACGTATGAAGCGGTTTAGGTTCTCGCGCAGTTCTTCCGCTTCAGGATGCGTCCCCCAAGCAATGACGTCGTCTTCGAAGATTTCTGGAACGAGCTTTAGATCGCCCCACTCCTCCTGGGTTCGCTGAAAGGCGTACAAGTCAACGGCCGCCATGTCATAGCGCCCCTCAAGCACCCCTTCGAATAGGGACTGCTGGGCTGTATATTCCGGGACAATCCGAACCTGGATCTCGGGATACTCCTTTCGCACGTCCTGAATGAGATTCCAGAACGACGAGCCCTCACGAACGGCAATTTCCCGTCCTTCCAGATCCGACGGCGATTTAATCTGATCGCCCGCCCGAACCAGAAGCTGCTCGCGCATTGTGTGAATAGGTTCGGTGAACGCGATTTTCGATTTTCGTGTGTCGGTGACTCGAAGATTTGCAGCGATGACGTGACCCTTTCCTGATAAAAGCGTGGGGATAAAATCTTCCCATCGGTTCACCGGTTCGAACACGGGTACCAGAAAATATTTTCTGGCAAAATTCTTGACCAGGTCGAGCTCGTACCTATGGGTGTCTTTCTTAAGAGGCGGCAGCTGTTCCACCAGCGCGTCGCTGGGCACGAGGATTCGAAGCACACGCTCCCATGGAACGTCATCCCCGTCCTCGGAAAAAATCGGGGCCGGCTCGTGAGCGACGGAATTGGTAGTCGACGTTTCGGGATACGCGTTATTGAATAGAAGCTGGCCGCATAACAGCACCAGGCAGCCTGCGGCGATGACAGGATTCGCGAAGGGTTTAATGCTCACAAAGGATCGCACACGAATGTCGCCTCGAGTCGGTTGAATACCCGCCCGCGCCACGTGCTCGCGCCGTGGCCCGTTTACCGCTCCCCTTCGCTTCGCCGAATCAAATGGTCGACGCGTCGAACGGATTGACATTCCGTCCGCGCGCATATCGTCCGGCTATCTCGTCTGCGGAATGCTGAAGTCGGCGCCTGCGCGGATCCCAGATGGCCAGCGAGACGTGATCGTCTTCAGGCGGGTGTAAAAACGAACGCCTTCCGGTCCGTGCATGAAATGATCGCCGAAAAGCGAGCGCTTCCAGCCACCGAAGCTGTGATACGCCGCGGGCACCGGGATAGGCACGTTGACACCGACCATGCCGATTTTCGTTCGAGTAGTGAAATCACGTGCCGCGTCACCATCGCGGGTAAAGATCGCGGCGCCGTTTCCGTACTCATGCTTATTGACGAGATGCAGTGCTTCCTCGTAGTCCTTGGCCCGCACTACGCTCAGCACGGGTCCAAAAATTTCTTCTTTGTATATCTTCATTTCGGGCTTGACCTTGTCGAACAGGCAGCCGCCGATGAAGAAACCTTTCTCATGGCCTTCGACTTTGAGACCGCGACCATCAACCACCAGCTCGGCGCCTTCCTCGACGCCGTGGTCCACGTAGCCCTTGACCTTTTTGTGGTGGGCTTCGGTTACCAGCGGGCCCATTTCCACGCCATCGTCGTCGAAAGCCCCGACCTTGAGGCCGGCGACGCGGGGCTTGAGCCTGTTCACGAGCTCGTCGGCGGTCTGGTCCCCTACCGCCACGGCAACGGAGATCGCCATGCAGCGTTCGCCAGCGGAGCCGTATGCGGAGCCGATGAGCGCGTCCACGGTTTGTTCCATGTCCGCATCCGGCATCACCACCATGTGGTTCTTGGCCCCGCCCAGCGCCTGAACCCGCTTGCCGTGAGACGTGCCCGTCTTGTACACGTACTCGGCAATCGGCGTAGAGCCGACGAAGCTCACGGCTTCGACGTCCGGATCCTCGAGCAGCGCGTCCACGGCCTCCTTATCGCCGATGACCACGTTGAGCACTCCGGGCGGCACGCCCGCTTCCACCGCCAGCTCCGCGAGCCTCAAAGAGCAGGAAGGATCCCGTTCCGAGGGCTTTAAAACGAAGGTATTGCCGCAGGCCAGCGCTACCGGATACATCCACATTGGGACCATTGCCGGGAAATTGAACGGCGTGATGCCTGCGCAGACGCCCAGCGGCTGCCGTACCGAGTGGCTGTCGACGTTTTTGGCCACGTTCTCGTTGTGCTCTCCCTTGAGCATTTGCGGAATGCCGCACGCGAACTCCACCACCTCAGCGCCCCGCTGGACGGATCCTTTGGCGTCATCCAGAGTCTTGCCGTGCTCGGCGGAAACGATGCGCGCAAGTTCATCTTTATGCGTTTCGATCAAATCGCGGTATCGAAAAAGGATGCGCGCGCGTTGCGCCGGTGGCGTGCCCGACCATCCCGGAAACGCCGCTTTGGCCGCCTCGACCGCGCGACGCACCTCGTGAGTGCTCGCATAGGGTGCGCGCGCCGAAACTTCACCATTGGCGGGATTGAAAACGTCGCCGAAGCGGTTGCTTTCTCCGGCAACCTTTTTGCCATTGATAAAATGATGCAAGGTTCTGGGCGCATCGCTGGCCATGGGAACTCCTCCTGGATCGCCATTATTTTGGGATGGTTGTTAGGTCCTAGGATAGCCAGATTTCGCACTCGTGAGTATGCCTAATAGCCGGGATAGGATAAGGCCACGCCGTAACAGGACTTTTTCCCGATAGCGCGGAGCGGCGAGAGCGGGCCTGAATACAAAAAGGTGCATATAAACCCACATCGGCTTGCCTCGAAGGAAACCCGTTCCGAAGGATCGAGAAGCGCTTCGGGCGCGCCGTTTTTTTATATACGGGGGCGATTGGACCGACGCTGAATTCAAACAATCAAAGGGGCGAATGTATGTCTACTATTTTCTCGAAAATCATCAGCGGTGAAGCGCCGGCCGACATCGTTTACAAAGACGAACGCGTAACTGCTTTTCGTGATATCAATCCCGCCGCGCCGACGCATATTCTCATCGTGCCGAACAAGTTCATTCCAACGGTGAATGATCTTGAAGAAGAAGACGCGGCGCTTGTTGGGCACATGGTGCTGGCGGCAAAAAAGCTCGCCGCCGAAGAGGGCATTGCCGAGCAGGGCTACCGGCTGATCATCAACTGTAATCGGGACGGTGGTCAGGTGGTGTTCCATCTCCACCTTCATCTCATCGGCGGGCGGCCGCTTGGGCCCATGGTGCGGCGGCCGAAGACGGAGTAGTCCGATCTCACAAAACCGGCCCACAATCGACGCCCAGCACCCTGCGGAAAACAGGGGCCGTTTCGCTTGGCGCTGCCGATCAGGTATGCAGATTATTGAAAAATAAAGCTTTCCAATAACCTGCCGCAGGCCGGCTTCGCCCTTGACCTCATCTTTCGATACTGTATATATTTACAGTTAGCCGGTCGTCGGCGCGGCGTTCTGAAAGGCCCGGCCTTTGCCGCTTCGGTAGCCATATCCCCTCTCCCCCCCGAACCCGAGGAGCAGAGGCGGGGTCCGCTCAGAACGTAACGCGCCGACCGATCGGCTACCTGGGGCGCGGTCTGTCCCGCGCCCTTCGCGATCATTTTGATGAGGACATGAAGCGAAGTGTTGACCCTGACCGCCCGCCAGCAGGAGATCCTGGAGTTCATCCGGGGGTTCATGGAAATAGAGGGCTTTCCTCCCACCCGCGCGGAGATCGCACAAGCGCTCGGTTTTCGTTCTGCCAACGCGGCGGAAGAACATCTCAAGGCGCTGGAACGTAAAGGCGCCATCGAGATCCTTTCCGGCACTTCGCGCGGCATCCGTCTCATCAACGAATCCGACGAAGGCGGTCTGCCGGTGATCGGACGCGTGGCGGCGGGCCATCCAGTGCTCGCCGAAGCGCACATCGAGCGTCGTTACCGCCTCGACCCGAAGCTATTTACACCTAAGGCGCATTACCTGCTGCGGGTGAAGGGCACGAGTATGCGCGATGCCGGCCTGCTCGAGGGGGATTTGCTTGCGGTGCACCGCACGAAAGAAGCGCAAAACGGTCAGATCGTGGTGGCGCGTCTGGACGACGAGGTCACGGTAAAGCGTTTCCGCCGCCGTGGTAACACCGTTCGCCTGTTGCCGGAGAATCCGGAATTCGAGCCCATCGTCGTGGACTTGAAGCGCCAGCCTTTGGTCATCGAAGGCATCGGCGTCGGCGTCATCCGCAATGAGGATTTGTAAAAGAATAAGTAACACGTGACATGTGACTTGTAACACGTGATACGTTGCGCTGGTGACGCGTATGCGTGACGCGAGTTATTTCTTACATGTTACGTGTCACATGTTACTTCCCAGAGCCTGCTCCCACGGCGGGCTTCGATTGGAATCGCGTTACGCATCACGCGTCACGCATTAAGCGCCACCCGTCATGACCCATGGCCGAAGGCATCGAAGAACTGCTGCGTCATCCCGCCATCTGGAGGCCGGGGGATGCGCGCGCGCCGAAAGCGGGGGCTTTGTCCAGTGGATTTCCCGCGCTGGATGAGGCACTTCCTGGGCGCGGCTGGCCCCGGGGCGCGGTCACGGAGATCCATGCGTCGGGGGAGGGCATCGGCGAGCTCGGCCTGCTGATGCCGGTGCTGGCGGAAGTTTCCCTAACCGGCCGCTGGATCGTCTGGATCGCGCCGCCCTATCTGCCCTATGCGCCCGCCTGCGCGGATTGGGGCGTGGACCTGTCCAGAATGCTGGTGGTGCGCGGTTCAGATCCTTGCGAGAGCCTTTGGGCTGCGGAGCAGCTGCTGAGGGCGACGGCCTGCGGCGCCGTCATGCTGTGGGAGGGCGCCGCCCGTTTCACAATCAGGAGCCTGCGACGGCTGCAGCTTGCCGCCGAGGCGGGCGGCGGTTTCGGGGTGGTGTTTCGTAATCCCCGGAACGGCGTGGCGCCGTCTCCCGCCGTGCTGAAGTTGCGCATCGAACCGGATCCGGCAGGCCTTGCCGTGACCCTGCTCAAGTGCCGCGGCGGATCGTCGGGAAAGCGGGTGGTTATTGGTGACGCGGCATTGAACGAAGCCCGCTGTGGGAGCGGGCTTGCCCGCGATTCCTTAGATCAGGCGCTGGGTAACACGTGACATGTGACACGTAACATGTAAGAGGCAATTCGCGTCACGCGGTAAGCATCACGCAACACCAAAGCGACGAGTCACTTGTTACATGTCACGTGTTACTAACTCACCCAAACCCATGCCCTCGACACCACAACTCGAATCTCCTCAACGGGCGACGCCCGCGAAAGCGCTGCGTCCCCGGCCGGAGCCGACGCGCGTTGATTCGGCGGGCGATCGCCCATCGGGACAGCTATGGCTTGCGCTCTATTTGCCTGGGCTGCCCCTGGAAGCATTGTGCCGGGGAAGCACCGCCGGTGATCCGGTGGTGGTGATCGGTGACGACAGCGCGCGGACGGAGGTGATTGTCGCCGACGATAAAGCAAGAGCAGCGGGTGTGCGCCCCGGTATGCCGTTTACCGCGGCCTGCGCGCTGGTGCCGGCGATCCGCGCGCTCAAGCGGGATGAAACCGAGGAAGCGGCCGCCCTTGAAGGGCTGGCGCTGTGGTCGGGGCAGTTCACTGCTTTTGTGAGCCTGGAGCATCAGGGTCTTGTGCTCGAGATCGGCGGCAGTCTGAAACTGTTTGGCGGGCTGGATCCTCTGTGCACGCGCATCGGCGAAGGTGTCCGCGCACTCGGCTTCAGCGCCCTCATAGGCGTTGCTCCCACGCCTATGGCGGCGTGGCTGCTGGCCCGTGCCGGTTTCGATGAGCCCATTGTGTCGGCGGCGCTTTTATCCGGGCGCCTCGCCTCCGTGCCGGCGACCTGCCTCAACCTGGACCCGCATGCGCTCGAGGATTTGCGACGCATGGGTGTGCGTTCTTTCGGTGACTGTTGCCGTCTTCCCCGCGACGGGCTCGCGCGCCGTATCTCACCGCAGCTGGTCGAGCTCCTGGACCGGGCGCTGGGCCGCCGCCCCGATCCCCGCCGCTCTTATGTTCCGCCGCTGGTGTTCGAGCGTTGCATTCATCTGCCTTTCGAGCTCCGCGATGCGGGTGCGTTGCTCACGGCGGCGAAGCTGCTGTTCACCGAGCTCCACGGTTTCTTGAGCGCCCGCGCCGGCGGCGTCCAGAGCCTCGAGGTACACCTGGGGCACAGGCGCGTGCCGGCGACGCGGCTCACGCTGTCGCTGGCCGCACCCGGACGAGACCCGGGGCAGCTGCTGGAGCTGCTCGAAGCGCGCATGACCCGGATCAGTCTGACCGAGCCGGTGGTTTATCTCGGCGTTCGCGCCACCAAGATCCTGCCCCTGGCGCCGGATAACCGGGACCTCTATGAGCCGGTAAGCGCATCGGGCAGGGACTGGAAGACGCTGCTTGCGCAGCTCGAGGCAAGACTTTCGGCGCAGAGCGTTCATGCTTTCAGCGTGTATGCGGACTATCGCCCCGAGCGCGCCTGGAAAAGGGATCGGTTAGAACAAGAAAGAGTCCGGGATCCATTTTTCACCTCCCTTTCTCCGCTCCCTTTGTGGCTGCTGGATCGACCGAGGCCTTTGAAAAACGTCGAGGGCGCGCCCTGCTGGCGCGAGCCCCTGGTGCTGCACCAGGGTCCGCAGCGCATCGAGAGCGGCTGGTGGGATGAGGCACCGGTGGCACGGGATTACTACGTCGCCGCCGACTCCGCCAACGCGCGATTCTGGATCTTTAAGGATCTACGCGTGCCACAGCGCTGGTATCTGCATGGAGTGTTTGGATAAGCAGTGACCCGTTACGCCTAATGCGTGACGTGAAAGGCCCGAGCAGAGGAGATGGCAGCCAGAGCATCGGCCTCTCTGAGGAGAGATTGCGCTTAGACTTGACTTGGCGCTGCGATATCGGGCTTTATCGCCGCGCTATGAGGAGGAATCTGGGAGTCATCGCCGCGGGACACTCCGTAACCGCGGAGGCCGCCGAGCACATGCTGCGCGCCGGAGGCAACGCCTACGACGCCGTGCTTGCCGGTATGTGCGCCGCCTGTGCTGCCGAGCCGGTGCTGGCGTCTCCGGGGGGCGGCGGCTTCCTTCTGGCGCGGCCGGCCGACGGTCCTCCACGGCTGTACGATTTCTTTACCCATACGCCGGCGAAGCGCCGGCCGCAATCCGAGCTCGACTTCTACGCCATCCTTGCCGATTTCGGCACCGCCCAGCAGGAGTTCCACATCGGCCGGGGTACGGTCGCGGTGCCCGGGTTCATCGGCGGCCTGTTTCAGGTACAGCGGGATCTATGCCGTATGCCGATGCGGGACATCGTCGCCCCCGCGGCGGCCTGCGCGAGGGAAGGCGTAAACGTCACCGCATTTCAGGCCTACTTGTTTCAGGTCATCAAGCCGACCTTCATGGCGACAGAAGAAGCCAGGCAGATATTCGGAAGTCGAATTCGTAACGACGACCTCGTCGGTGAAGGAGAGCTGGTGAAGCAACCGGAGCTGGCCGACGCGCTGGAGACGCTTGCCATCGAGGGCGAGGATCTCTTTTACCGCGGCGAGATCGCCGCCGTCATAGATAAAGACATGCGCGAAGGCGGCCAGCTGACCCGGAAAGATCTCGCCGCCTATGAGGCAAGACGGCGCGCGCCGCTAGCGCTGGACTACGCCGGTACCCGGGTGCTTACCAACCCGCCGCCGTCGTCTGGTGGACTTCTCATCGCCTTCGGGCTGAAGCTCGCCGAGCCGCTGGAATTCCGCGCAACGAAGTTCGGATCCCCGGACCATGTGCGCCGTCTCGCCCGCGTTATCGAGGCAACCGCTCGTGCCCGGGTGGAGGCCTGTGCCCGATCTGAAACGCGGGTGCTCGAGGAAGACCTTATGCTCGAACCGGCGCTCATTGACCGCTATCGTGACGAGGTGGCGGAGCGGCTTCAAGCCAACCGCGGCACCACACAGATTACGGTAATCGACGCCGAGGGAAATGTGGCGACGCTCACCGTTTCCAACGGAGAAGGTTCCGGTTACGTGGTGCCCGGAACGGGCATCGTCTTGAACAACATGCTCGGGGAAGAGGATCTCAATCCCGAGGGCTTTCATCGCTGGCCGGCAGCGCACCGCATGACCTCCATGATGGCGCCGACAATCCTTCTGGAGCGGGACGGCCGCACCGTGGCCACCGGATCCGGAGGCTCAAACCGTATTCGCACGGCGATACTCCAGGTATTGCTGAATCTCGTTGACCGGGGTATGGGCCTGGAAGACGCCGTCATATCGCCTCGGGTGCATTACGAAAATGAGCTGCTCAGCCTGGAAGGCGGGTTTGATCCAGATCGGCTCCATGACGTATTGGAAGAGTTTCCTCAACATCAGCTCTGGAACGAGCTCAATATGTTCTTTGGAGGCGCACACTCATGCATACGTGAAGGCTCCTCCATGACTGGTGTTGGCGACCCTCGACGCGGCGGCGTGTCTATCAGCGTTACTTAACGCCTGGGCGTGATGAATAAGCCTTTTCATTTGACGTGAATGCATGACTGTCGTGGCTGAAAAGCGGGACGACTTCATGCTGGAAGCCTATCGGCGGGTAGCGTGGGCGGAAGAGCCAGTGCGCATCGCCGATTCTGCGGTGGAAGTAGTGCGCCAGAGCCGCGATCGCTTCCTTCAGCTGCCGAATAGGGATCTGGATGTAGTGATTTACGGCGTCACCACGGGTTCCGGCCAGACGGCAGAGCAGCGCTTGCACCCGGATCAGCGCCGCGCCTAAGGGGCAAACGGTCAGCGGCACGTCGCGTTCGGCAAAGGCGCGAAAAATTTCAACCCGCCCATCCGGCTGCTGTATTCGTAACATGGCTCGATGTTCAGGTGCCGGCTGCCGTGAAGCGGTATAAGGCCTGAGAGATCGGATAGCACGGTCTTTGAGTATTGGTTCCCGTTGAGCACGCAGTACTTCGCCCCTTCCTCGTAGGTGAGCACGAAGTTGACCGAAAGCCGTAGTCTGCGAGGTCGCGGTTGGGGTATTCGTTCATCGGCGCGCTCCTTTGAGGAGTCGTGCAGTTCTGGCCTTTTACTGTCTTGTGCCGATAGCCAGCGGCCGACAGGGCGCATAGATGTCGTATTTGCGATAGACGGCGTGAAGCACATGTGCTGAGAATCTGGCGCTACGCTGAAAACGAAGTTGCGGCCGGGGTTTTCGTGGCCGTGCGTTATTCTGCTCTCGGGGAAATAAGCCATGGACAAGCGGGTGGACAAAACCAAAGCCAGGCAGACAAAGCAGCGGCCTTCTGTCTCCGTGGCGCGAAACACTCCGCGCAGAGACCTCACCGACACCGAGACGCCGGTGGACATGGGTCGAATGCGGGCCTACCGCCTTCGACGGGTGAGGGAACAGCTGATCGAACAGGACTATTCGGGCTGCGTTCTGTTCGATCCCATCAACATTCGATATGCGACCGGGGCCCGGAACATGTCCGTTTGGACACTGCATAACGCCGCCCGCTACTGCTTTATTCCAGTGGAAGGCCCCGTCGTGCTTTTCGATTTCCACAATTCGTCCCATCTTTCCAGCACTCTGGAGACCATTGATGAAGTCAGGCCGACTACGGTCTGGTTCTACTTTTCCTCGGGCCCGAATTGCCAGGCGAGGGCGGCCGAATGGGCCAAAGAGATCGCGGATCTCGTATCCAAGCACGGCGGCGGCAATCGGCGAGTTGCCATCGACCACTGCAACCCCTTCGGTTACGAAGCGCTGCGGCGCGAAGGGATCGAGGTTCGCGACGGCCAGGAAGTGCTGGAGCTTGCCCGGGCGATAAAGTCCGAGGACGAGATCTCGTGCATGAGCATCGCTATTTCGGTATGCGAGACCGGAATGGCCCGAATGCGATCCGCGCTTGAGCCCGGGATCACGGAAAATCAGCTATGGGCGATCCTCAACACTACCAACCACGAAATGGGCGGTGAATGGATCGAAACGCGATTGCTGAGCTCCGGCGGGCGCACCAACCCGTGGTTTCAGGAGTGCAGCGATCGTCTCGTTCGCGCAGGTGAGCTGGTGAGCTTCGACACCGATCTCATCGGGCCTTTCGGCTACTGCGCCGACATTTCGCGCACGTACTTCTGCGGTCCCGGCCGGCCGAGCGAAACCCAGCGCCGGCTCTACGGGCTTGCGGTGGAGCAGGTCGAGCACGACATGTCGGTGCTGAAAGCGGGCATGAGCTATCGCGAGCTCTCCGAGCGTGCCTGGAAGGTCCCGTCTAAGTATTCGGGCAACCGCTACTCCAGCGTGGCCCACGGGGTGGGCATGTGCGACGAGTACCCCAAGAGCGTGTTTATCGACGTCTTCGAGGAAAAGGGTTACGACGGCGTGTACCAGCCTGGAATGACCGTCTGCCTGGAAAGCTATATCGGGGAAGTCGGTGGCGACGAGGGGGTTAAGCTCGAGCAGCAGGTGCTCATCACCGACAACGGAATTGAGCTGCTCTCCACCTTTCCCTATGAGGAGGCGTTGCTGCTGCGCGAAATTTAGTCTGAATTCGTCGCCGCCCGAGTCGCGTCAAGCCCGGATCAGCGCGCCCCTTCGGGCTTCGTGTCGGCCTTGGGCATGCATTCGCCGGCGGTGCGGAACTTCTCGAGCGTCACTTCGTACCAGGCCGAATAAGTGCCGTCAGAGACCTTTTTGATCTGAGTTCGCGAGGCCACCTTTACGGGCTCGCCGATCACGCACTCGCAGCCTTCGCCGCAGTCGTCGCTGTCGCCTTCCAGTTCCTCGTGCACCAGTGCGAGTAGGGTCTGCTCGAGGTCGCTGGGCGAGCCGCTTCGGGGACGCGGCTCGATGTGAATGAATCGGGCCTGGGCAATCTTGAATTGGGTGCGTTCGCAGGTGCCGTCACAGCTCATTGTTATCTCTCCTCGTTTTCAGCGCATCATCATGACGGCTCTTTTGTTATGCATCTGAAATTCTGCGATACGCGGATGGTCGCTTGATTGCCCAACCGCATGGTCGCGGAAGTGTCAGGCGCTGGCCTCTTTGACATGCAGGCGCTCGTCCTCGGCGGGCACCCGGATGACGGGTTCGACCTGGCGCAGCTCGTCAAGCGGAATGTGACACGCAATCGCATGACCCTCGGAGGCCATCTGTACCGGTGGCCGCTCATCGTCGCAAATTTTTCCGACCTTTCTCGGACAGCGGGTAGAAAACGGGCATCCCTTGGGCGGATTGAGCACGCTGGGCAAATTGCCCTCGAGCAGAATTTCCCGCTTGGTGACTTCCGGATCGGCGATCGGCACCGCGGACAGAAGCGCTTCGGTGTACGGATGATAGGGCGGGTCGAAAATCTCTGTGGTCGTGCCCCGCTCCATGATCTGCCCCAGATACATCACCACGATGCGATCGGCCAGATAGCGCACCACGCTTAAGTCGTGACTGATGAACAGCAGAGTGGTCTTGTGTTCTCGCTGGATCTCCATCAGCAGCTCGGTGACCGCCGCGGCCACGGAGACGTCCAGAGCGGAAACCGGCTCGTCGGCGATCACCATGGAGGGGTTGCCGGCGAAGGCTCTGGCGATGCCGATGCGCTGCTTCTGGCCGCCCGAAAGCTGGCGCGGTCTACGGTAGTAGAAATCCCGTGGCAGCTTGACGATATCCAGCAGCTGCATGACGCGGTCGCGGATCTTGTTCTTGTCCTGCTCCACGCCGAACTTTCTGATTACCCGTGCGATCTGACCGCCTACCGTGTGGCTCGGGTTCAGGGTATCGAACGGGTTCTGGAACACCATCTGCAGCTTTCCGATCTGCTTGGGATCCCGCTCGCGTACGGGAATATCGGCAATGTCCTTGCCCTCGTGCCGTACCGCCCCGTCGGTTGCGGTCTCCAGGCCCATCAGAACCTTCGCAAAAGTGGATTTCCCGCAGCCCGACTCGCCGACGATGGCCACGGTCTCGCCTTCGCGCGCGCTGAAATTGATCGCCTCGTTTGCTTTGACGAATTTGACGCTCTTGCCGGAAATGATGGCGGCGATCGAGCGGTCGTGAACCTCGTAGTACTTCTGCATGTTGTCCACTTCGAGCACCGTTTTGCCAAACTTCATGGGCTCCTTGGCTTCTCCGTGGGCAACTTCGGCGCCGTAGTCGATCTCCTTCCAGCGAACGCAGCGCACGCGGTGGTCGGTACCCGCGGTGCCGGTGACCGAATCCATGCCAATAACGCCGCGGTCGCAGCGGCCGTCCTGAAAGTAGTCACAGCGCGGGCCGAAGTTGCAGCCCGGCGGGCGCTCGTGGGGCAGCGGCAGCTGACCGGGGATCGGCTGTAGCGGCGACGCGTTTTTGTCCGCGGTGGGCAGCGGGATGCAGCCGAAGAGACCGTGGGTATACGGATGCTTGGGCCAGGTGAAGAGCGAATTGATGGTGCCTTCTTCCACCACCTCTCCTGAATACATCACGAAGACGCGGTCACAGACTTCGAGAATCAGCCCCAGGTTGTGGGAAATATAAATTTGCGAGGTGCCGAACCTCTGGCTGATTTCCGCAATCAGCTTGGTGATGCCGGCTTCGACGGTCACGTCGAGGGCGGTGGTGGGCTCGTCGAGCAGAAGCAGCGACGGGCTGGACAGCAGACCCATGGCGATGACCACGCGCTGCTGCTGTCCACCTGAAATCTGGTGCGGGTACGCCGCCATGACCCGCTCGGGATCGGGCAGGCGCACGTCGGTGAGCATCTGTACCGCACGATCATTGGCCTCGATGTCGCTCAGGTGCTCGTGGGTCACCAGCACTTCTTTGAGCTGATTGCCGAGCGTAAGGCTCGGGTTCAGGGCGGCGAAAGGCTCCTGGTAGATCATGGAAATATGCTTGCCGCGGAGATGCCGCAACTCTTCTTCGTTGAGCTCCGTTAGCTCCACACCCTTGAACTTAATACTGCCGCTCTTAATCGTTCCGTTGCTGCCCATGTACTGCATGATGGCCATGGCAACGGTTGACTTGCCGCAACCGGACTCGCCCACCAGCCCGATGCTCTCGCCCTTGTTAACGGTCAGAGAGAAATCGATAACCGCCGGGATCTCGCCTGCGCGGGTCCAGTAGGAAAGATTGAGATCCTTGATTTCGAGAACCGGCGCGCCTTCATCGAATTTAAAAGCCATCTTGTCTACCTGTAGGTCAGCTCCACCCGTTGAATTGGCCTTTCGGGCGGAAGCACTTGAGTATCTTGTCAGCTCGCGTATGCCGTGGTTCGGGAGGCGGGAAAACTTTCCGACAAACGATATACGTATTAAGACATAGAATTATTCAATCCCTCAACGAAATTTCCCGCAGCCCATCCGCCAACAGGTTGAAGCCGAGAATCAGCGAAGAGATGGCGATGCAGGGAAAAAGCGTCATGTGCGGAAACGCCAGCGCAATCTGACGGGTCTCGTTGACCATCCCGCCCCAGTCGGGATCGGGCGGCGGCATACCGAGGCCGAGAAATCCCAGCACGCCGATGGTGATAATCACGTATCCGAGCCTCAGGCACGCGTCGACGATTAGTGGGCCTCTCGCATTGGGCAGGATCTCCACCAGCATGATGCGCCAGGAACTCTCGCCCCGCGTCTGGGCCGCGGCCACGTAATCCCGGTTGCGCAAATCCAGCACCAGGCCGCGGACGATACGCATGATCCCCGGACTGCTGGCGAAGATGATGGCGACCACGATGTTGACCGGCGAGGCGCCGAAAGTGGCGATGATAATGACGTAGAGCACCAGTACCGGAAAAGAGAGAATGATGTCGGCGATGCGCGAAAGCACGTCGTCCACCCATCCGCGGTAATAGCCGGCGGCGAGCCCCATCAGTATTCCCACCGCGTAGGCGCAAAAGGTCGCCAGGGGCGCGTAAATCAGCACCGTCTGCGAGCCGTAAATGATTCGGGAGAGAATGTCGCGGCCCACGTGATCGGTGCCCAAAAGAAAGGCCGGTGCACCCTCGGCCAACTCTACCCCGGCCCACCAGAACGGACGCTGGTACGGCAGCACGGTGGCGTTGGGCTCGTAGGGTGCTAGCAGCGGCGCAAATATCGCCACCAAAATCCAGAAGAGAATGAGTCCGGCGCCGAACATACCGACCCAGCTTTCCCTCAGCAGGCTGAAGGATTTCAGCGCCCGCATCAACGCCGCGCCGGTGGTTTGAGCCGGAAGGGTCACAGTTGTCGAATTAGCCACTTAATCGTCCCCCTCAGCTGAACCGGATGCGCGGATTCAGGTAGGTGTAACCGACGTCCGCCAGTGTTTGCGTGCCAACGGCGACGAACACCGCCACCATGGCGCAGGCCTCGATCATGAAAATGTCGCTGGTGAGCGAGGCCTCCAGCAGCAGAGCGCCGAAACCCTTGTAGGCGAAGGCGAACTCCACCACGATGACGCCGGAGAGCAGCCAGTTGATCTGCAGCATGATCACGGTAAATGGTGCAATCAGCGCGTTTCTGAGGGCGTGCTTGAGGATCACCTTGCGGTAAGGCAGTCCCTTGAGAACCGCGGTCCGTATGTAGTGTGTGGTCATGACCTCCGCCATGGACGCTCGGGTCATCCGGGCCACATAGCCGAAGTCGTATATCACCAGAACCATGACCGGCAGCACCAGCTCCTTAAAACTGAATCCGTCTGCCATGCTGCTGGTGCCCGGGAGCAGCTTCCACCAGAAGACGAAAATGGTGGAAAGAAACACGGCGCTCGCAAACTCGGGCACCGAAGTAGTGATAATGCTGGTGACGGAGATCGAGCGGTCCAGCTTGGAGCCTTCCTTCATGCCCGCCAGGATGCCGAGAATAAGTGAAACTGGAATCATCACCGCGAAAACCCAGAAACCGAGAATCGCGGTGTTCCACAGCCTGGGCAAGAGAATTTCCGCTACCGGGGTCTTGAAGCGGATGGACTCACCGAGGTCGCCGGTGACGAAAGCCCCCAGCCATCGAAGATAGCGCTCGTAGAGAGGGTCGAAATAGCCGTTTTGCTGCAGCCAGATGTCCCTCTGTTCCTCAGATGAGTACGGTCCGAGCACCATGGTGGCGACGCCCCTGACGTCGATCTCCAGAAGGAGAAACAGGAGTACCGACACCACGATCATGGTGAGCAGCATGAAGCCGATGCGCTTCAGGATGAATACGAGCATGGAGTCGCTCCTTCCCCGTTAACAGCGATTAACACACTGTAAAATCTTTTTCGTACAGCTATCCGGCGGCGGCACCTGCCGGCGTCCGTCAAGCTTCTTAATCGCTCGATCGACCTCACCGAAAAAATTCATGCTTTCGACAGAGCGAATTGAAAATCGGCAAATCGTCGATTTTCGGAATTCTGCCAGGTTCCCGATTACGCAGGCGGCTTGCGGGGACAGTCTGGCGGCACGGTGTACACCGGGGAGGCGCTAAAGCGCCTCCCCGATGGCCAACCGTTACGGCTTAGCCGACCGAGACGTCGTTGAGCTGATGGTAGATGGTGGGGTGCATCTTGAAGCCATGCACCTTGGTGCTGCCGGCAGTGAACACCGACCGCCACAGCGGCTGCGACATCACCGCGTCGTCCTGCAGGATTTTCTCCACCTTCTCCATCTTCTTTTTGCGCTCGGCTACGTCCAGGGTCGCGCCCGCATCGTCCAGCGCAGCGTCGAACGCCGGGTTATTGTAATGGGTCTCGTTCCAGGGCACCCCGGAGCGGTAGCCTAAATCGAGAACCATGACACCAAGCGGACGGTGGGTCCAGCTGGTCATGCCGAATGGAGTCTTGTCCCAGATCTTCCAGTACTGGCTGCCGGGCATAACGTTGATCTTCACGTTGATGCCGGCGGCCTTCCACATTTCCACCATGGCCTGGACCGCGTCGACCTCCCACTTGGCGTCGTTGTTGGTGTCAATGGCGAGCTGGCCCTTGTGTCCCGATTCCTTGTACAGCTGCCTGGCTTTTTCCAGATCCTGCTTCAGCGCCGGCAGCTTGAAATACTCGGGATGAATCGGCGCCACGTGGTGGTCCTCCGCCGGCACGCCGCGCCCGCGGTAGGCGAGCTCCAGGACCTTGGCATGATTGATGGACGCCTGAATCGCCTGGCGAAGCTTCTTATTGTCGAAAGGCTTCTGGCTCACCTGCATGCGCGCTACGGCGGTTTGCGCGGTGATGGCCTCGAACAGCTGCACGTTGGGAATCGCTTTGATCACGTCCAGCTGATCGACGAACAGCTGGTACACAAGATCAACTTGATTGGAAGCCAGCGCACCGACTGCGGCTCCTTTGTCGTCGCCGAGGTCGATGTACTGGATCGCGTCCAGGCTCACGTCGCCGCCCCAATAGTTGCCGCGCTTTTTCAGCACCGCCTTTTCGCCGATTCGGAATTCGGCCAGCTCGTAGGGGCCGGTGCCGACTGGGTTCTTGCTCAGATCACCGCCCATTTTTTCGAAGTCCCGGTGCACGATGGCGGTAGGATAGTTGTAGAAGTTTTCTGGAATGGAGAGCTGGGGGCGGTTCAGGTTAAGGCGCACGGTGTGCGAGTCGACCTTCTCCACCGCGCCCGAGCTCATCCTCTTCATCTTCTTGCCGTCGGCGCCCTCAACCTCATCCACCATCGAGTCGAACAGGCCTATATTCGACGAGCCCGTATCCGGGTTCAGCCAGCGCTCGATGTTGAAGACCACGTCATCGGCGTTGAACTCGTCGCCGTTGGACCACTTGACGCCTTTACGCAGATTGAAGGTCCAGGTCTTCAGATCGTCGGAGGCCTTCCAGCTCTCCGCAAGATACGGCCGGGTGATGTTGTCCGAGCCGGTGATGGTCATGTATTCGATGAACTGGCGGGCGACGTTTGATTTCTCCGTCCAATCGAAGGTCGCCGGATCCGTCATCTCCTGAACGCGCATCGCGCACTTTAAGACACCGCCCTTTTTCATCGCCGCCTGCGCGGACGGCACGATGGACTGGCCCGTTATTGCACCGGCAATGCCGTAAGCGGCGGTAGCCGAGAGGCCCAGCATGGTCGAGGTCCAGAGGAAGTCGCGGCGGGAGATTTTGCCCTTGCGCAAATCATCCTCCAGCTCCGGGATGTATGGGTGGGGATATTTCTTTCGTTCCCCCGTACGAATGTAGGGGAATTTTCGGTCTTTCTTCGCCATGATGAGACGTCCTCCGTTCTCTCGTTTTTTGGTGCGGAATCCGGGCGCGGACGCCGCGCTAGGGGGGTGGGCGCGGCCGAATTCTGAATGTCGGGGAAAGCTGCTAACTTCTCGGCAGCTGGCACCTTAGCCCATTGCTCTAGCCACTGCAATCAGGCTATTTGGTGGCGTCGCGTGGGCGAAGCTCGTGGTCGTAATCGCGCATTTTTGGTACCCCGGAAGCGCCCTCAACCCGTCGGGTCGAGTCCTCATTCTGGCGCCGGCAGCAAAAATCAGCGACACCTTTCCGAGCCCGTTTTTCGCAGCTAGCATACGGCGTTCTCTGCCACCAGGGAGTAGGGTGATGAACCGAAGATCCGGAGGCCGGCGCGCCGGTCGCAGGTCCTCGGCCCGCGGCGGGATCTCGCAGCGGCCATGGGCGCGGCTTCGCAACCCGTATTCCCCCATCGAGATCTTGAGCGCCGATGAGGTGGAAAAGATTCACCAGGCCTCGCTCGAAATCCTAGAAGATATCGGCATCGCTTTTCTGTTGCCGGAAGCACTGGACATTCTTCGCCGCGCGGGCGCCGACGTCGACAACGGCTCGCAGATGGTTCGCTTCGATCGCGGCCTGGTGGAGGAAAATATTTCTAAAGCGCCGTCGCTGTACACCTTGCACACTCGAAACCCCGAGCACGATCTGACGTTCGGTGGAAATCACATCAACTTCGCTACCGTCGGCAGCGCGCCCAACGTTTCCGATCTCGAACGCGGCCGCCGACCCGGAAACTTCGCTGACTATATCGACCTGTTGAAGCTTGCCCAGTGCCTGAACGTGGTTCATTTTTGCGGCGGCTACCCGGTGGAGCCGGTGGACCTTCCGCCGGAAACGCGGCACCTGGATGCGCTGCATGCCTTTGCCACCCTCACCGACAAAGCCTTCCACGCCTACTCGCTCGGTCGCACCCGCATACTCGACGGTATCGAAATGGCGCGTATCGCGCGCGGAATTTCCGAGGAGCAGCTTTTGAACGAGCCGAGCTTATTTACGATTGTAAATTCCAGCTCGCCGCTTCGCATTGACGGGCCAATGCTCGAAGGCGTCATCGAGATGGCGCGTCACAATCAGATTGTGGTGTTAACACCTTTCACGCTGTCCGGAGCCATGGCGCCCGCAACCATCGCCGGCGCGCTGGCGCTGCAAAACGCCGAAGCGCTCGCCGGCATCACCTTCGCTCAAATCGTGAATCCCGGCGCGCCCTGCATGTACGGCGGCTTTACTTCAAACGTGGACATGAAAACCGGGGCTCCGGCGTTCGGTACCCCCGAGTACACGCGTGCCGCCCTGGCGGGGGGGCAGTTGGCGCGCCGCTACGGGCTGCCTTACCGATCCTCCAACGCTAACGCCGCCAACGTGGTCGACGCCCAGGCGGCCTACGAGTCTGAGATGTCGCTGTGGGGCGCGGTGATGGGCCACGCCAATATGGTGATGCACGGCGCCGGGTGGATGGAGGGCGGGCTGTGCGCGTCTTTCGAAAAGATGGTGCTGGACGCGGAGCTGCTACAAATGATGGCGGAATTCTTGAAGCCCATCGAAGTCGATGACGAGACGCTCGGTCTCGACGCTATTCGCGAGGTAGGTCCCGGAGGGCATTTCTTCGGCGCCAAACATACGCTCGCTCGTTACGAAACCGCCTTTTATCCACCATTGCTTTCCGACTGGAGCAACTTCGAGAACTGGCAGGATTCCGGCGCACACACCGTAACCGAGCGGGCGCACACCTTATATAAGGCAATGCTTGCGGAATATGAGGAGCCGGTGCTCGATCCTGCGCGGCGCGAGGAACTCGAGGCCTTTGTCAGCAAAAGAAAGGAAGAGGGCGGAGCAATAGCGGTGTGACGCTTGCCTGCGGATCGGTTACAGCGGGAATTCCACCGGCTCCTTCGGCCTGAAAAGATATCGCGCGACGATTTCCCTGTATCCCCGAAATATATACCGGTCTCTCGGGAAATTCCGGGCCTGAGCGGGCAATCGATACCAGGCTATCCCCGGCTTTGCGTGGTGAACCGCGTGCAGGTTGTTGTTGAGGTAGAGCAGCGACATCAGCGGCCCGCTGTCGACTATCACCGTGCGGTCATCGTGATCGAAGCTCGCCTGATGCTCTGCAAAAGATCTCAGCAGGGTCAGAGAGATTCCGGGATAGGCAAACCAGAAAACGTACTCGAGCACGCTCATTGCACAGACGCCGTAAGTCCAGCCGATGACCAGCGCGCAGCCGGCGGCATGCATTGTCCACGCCCGCGCATTTGAGAAGTCTCCGTTCAAAAAGCGGCGGCTTTCCTCCGCAATCACGCCTTTAACACAGACCGCCGGACCGAATAGCAGGCGTCCAGCCAGGGTGTTGTTCGCGATCAGAAACAGCCGGCGCAGCTTGCCGCAGCGCTTCCACTCGGATCGGCTGAGGTAGTAGGACTCGGGATCCTCAAGCGGATCGGTGATGACGCCGGTCTGATGGTGCTTCATGTGGCTTTGTCGGTAGAGGCGAAACGGCAGCCACAGCCACAGGCTCGGAAACACCAGGAGCTCGTTCAGTGCCGAGGAAGGGGTGGGGTGGCCGTGAACCACCTCGTGCTGGAGGGAACCGTGCCAGGCGGTGAGATAGCCCCCCGCAAGCATGAGCAGCCACCAGGGTAAGGTGTCGTGGTTCAGGGTCAGCGCGCCAAAGGCCAGATAGACCGTGCCCGCGACCGCAAGGGTCGGCCATTCCCAGCGAATGTTGCGGGCAGCTTTCAAGAGGGCCTCCGGGAACCGGGTTCATCTTCGGCATCGGGATCCGATGCCTACGGTCTCAGGCTATCGCCGGTGCCGGAGGGTACAATGTGCTTTCGCGCACAAAATGGGACAAAACGCAGCTTTTTGTAAAAATAGATTTATTTACACAACAAATGCGGCAAAACTAATTCAGATTAGGACAGAAAGGAGAGCTAGATTGGGCAAGCGGCAAACCCTGGAAATTTTTCGCCAGCGATTGCGATTGGTTATTGAGCAGGCCGGCCTGAGCAAGACGGCCTTCGCCGCCGAGGTCGGTACCGATCGCTCGACGCTGTCGCAGCTTCTGGCCAACGACGGCAAGCGACTGCCCCGGGCGGAGACCATCGTCGCGATCGCCCGCAGAGCTCAGGTGAGCGTGGACTGGCTCCTAGGCCTCACCCAGGAGGGCCAGCTCGGCGCCGACGTGGTGAACGAGGCTGTGGCCGTCGAGCACGGCGCTGGCTCGCTGGCGGATCCCAGGCTTTATCAGTGGCACGCGGAAGCGGCGGGATACAAGATTCGATATGTACCGACCACCATCCCCGATCTGCTCAAGACCGAAGAAGTCATTCGTTTTGAATATCAGGGACGACTTCCGCTGCGTCCCGAGGCGCGCATCGAGCAGGCGGAAGCGCGGCTCGCATACAGCCGCCGGCCGGAGACCGACTTGGAGGTATGCAGTCCCGTGCAGTCACTGGAATCATTTGCCCGCGGCGAAGGCATTTGGAGAAAGCTGCCAATCAGCGCCCGGCGGTCTCAGCTCGACACCATGGCAGAGATTCTGCAAGAGCTCTATCCGACCCTGCGGTGGTTTCTTTTCGACGGTCTCAACCGCTACTCGAGCCCGCTCACTATTTTTGGTCCATTGAGAGCGGCTCTGTACCTGGGCGATATGTTTCTCGTTTTCAGATCCAACGAGCACATTCGGGTGCTCACTGAGCATTTCGACGGGCTCATACGCGCTGCCAGCGTGCAGCCGAACGAAACCAAGGACGTGATTCTCAAGCTCAGAAAAGAACTGGGCTGAATCTTCTGTCGGCCACTTGAGTGAAAATGACCGCAGTCGCCAGTCTGCCGATGTACGACCTTCGCGAGATCCGCGCGCAGACGGATTCGCTATGGCAGCGTCTTGCCGCCAGCATGCGGCGCGCCGGTGTCAAAGGTGTTCCAGCTTCTCTTACCCGGGATGAATCCTGCAGTTCGCTTTGGGCCCGAAGCAATCTCATTTTCAGTCAGACCTGCGGCTACCCGCTGATGCATGATTACAGATCCGTGCTCCGTCCGGTGGCGACCCCGCGCTATTTCGCCCCGGGATGCCGTGGTTCCGAGTACTGCAGCGCGATCCTGGTGCGCGCGGAGAATGAAAACCGGGATATCAGCGCGCTTCGAGGCGCCGTGTGCGCAGTCAATTCTCCGAACTCCCAGTCCGGATATAACGCGTTGCGGGCGCTGGTTGCTCCGCTGGCGAAGCAACGGCGTTTCTTCTCCCAGGTGAGGCTGACCGGCAGCCACATCGGCAGCATCGAATCCGTCGCCTCCGGTGAGGCGGATATCTGCGCGGTGGACTGCGTAACCCACGCCTTGCTCGGTCGCTATCGACCGTTCGCCCTCGAGGGTACCCGAGTGATGAGCTTTACGCCGTGCTGCCCCGGATTACCGTTTGTGACCCGTCGGGATCTCGATTCGGATCAGTTCCAGCGCATGCGCGCCGCGGTGCACGAGGCGCTTAGCGACAGCGAAGGCGAAGAGGTCCGCGCCGCGCTGCTTATTCAGGGCGTGGATGACACGGAGTTCGAGGACTACTGGACGATTATGGAGATGGAATCCGCGGCGATGGCCTCGGGCTACTTCAAAATCCGCTAGCAATGAAAATCAGCGTCCGGCAACTTTGCCCAGCGACTTCAACCCACCTGGTAAATGTAGTACGGCCAGTCGCCGGCCCCGGGGGGTAGAGGTAGGGAAACCCACTCCGGCGTCGACATCGCGCAGTCGCTCAACACTAGGCCTTGTCGCTGCACAAGCTGGTCAATCAACGGAGCGATGGCCGCCGCTAAGCGCGCGTCGCGGGCAGGGTCATCGCTGCCGATATCCGCGTGCGCAAGGGCGGCCGTGCGCCCCATGCGTTCACGGTGCGCGGGGAGGGTGGTGAGGAATTCTCCGAGAATCAGGTGGTCGGGGTCCGGCCGCACTTCGTCGGCACAGTGAAGGACCCGGTCGAATGCAAAGACTTCCCGCCGTGGAAACTGCTTGCGCAAAAAGTCATAGGTGCGGCCTTTGCCGAGCCCGATCTCAAGTATCGCACCGGAGCATTCAGCGACCGCCGCGCCGGCGAAGCGTAGACAGGCGCGCTGGGTACAAAGGCGCGAAATCATGCGGGATAAGCGGTCTTCAGACTTTGTCATGCTTTCGAATCTGTCGTACTGAAAAGCGTGGGCACTTTGTGTGAATAACTCAGGACCATGAACCCTATGCCCGAAATCTTTCCGCTAGCCGCGGCCGTTTCGAGACAACGAAGCGGGAGCTATACTCCGGGCGTTCAAGTTCCAGGCCGATCCTAAACCGGGAGGGCGAGATGAAAAACGGATTACCGGAAGCGATCACCTACGTTGTCATTGGCGGCGGAGTACACGGGCTCAGCACGGCCTGGCATCTTGCCATGGAGCTCGAAGCCAAAGGCAAGGGCGGCGGCAAGGACATCATCCTTCTCGACAAGACCCGCCCGGGCGCCGGCGCAACTGGAATCGCCTGCGGCTGCGTGCGCAACTTTTACATGACCGAACCGATTCACGCCATCTTGAGGCACTCGGTCGACGTTTGGAATTACGATCCCGTGGCCTTCGGCTTTCAGCAGGTCGGCTATATTTCCTGCGGCGAAGAAAATCAAATCGCGGACTACGAGCGGATACACAAGAGCCAGAACAGCGTCGACTATCCCTCGGATGTCTATGTCGGCAAAGATGCACGCGAGTTTCTCTCAAATATTTGGCCTGACTTCAAGCACCACAGTATCGAGGTGGTTCTGCACGAAAAACCAAGTGGCTATGCCGGCACCGCCCAAGCGGTCAAAGGTCTGGCGCAGATGTGCGAGCGTCACGGCGTGAAAATCTACCCTGGCGTCGAAGTAGAGGGCTACGAAATTACCAACGGTCAGGTCAGCGCGGTGCGCACCAACCGTGGTTCCGTGCGCTGCGAGGTCGCGGTGCTCGGTCTCGGTGCCTGGACGCCGCACCACTGGAAGATGCTTCAAAAGCCGATGAAGATCGACGTCGGTTACCGCGACGGTTCCGAGGTCAAAGACAAGGACATGTGGACCTACTGGCGGCTGGAGGAGGGAGAAATCTACTACGACGGACCGTATTACACCCGCGACAATCGTAATCCACCGGTGCTCCACATCGAGCTGATGAATACGCCGGTCAAGGATCCCGACAACGGCAAGGAGCTCAAGGACAACGTTTACATCTACTGGAAGAACGGCACCGAGCGTATGGAACGACCCGGCATCCAAGGCGGCGCTATTCCGGTGATGCTTGGGCCGGACGTCAGCGTAGAGCCTTACGGGCACGCCAACGACGCGTACCAGGCAGGGGAACACTTCGCCGACTACATCACCGCCTGCATGGGGATGTTTATGAAGCGCTTCGAAGGTATCCGCCCGAATTTTAAAGATCGCCGCAACGGCGGCATCGGCGCGTTTACCCCCGACAATGTTCCCATCGTCGACTGGGTCCTGCCCAACGTTTTCATGATCGCTGACTCGAACCACGGCTTCAAAATGACCGGACTCGGTAAGCTGGTGGCAAAGCAGCTCGTCAGTGGCAGCGCGGTGGAAGAACTCAAGCCCTTTGCCTTCAGCCGATACGAGCAGGGCCAGGCTTTCGGTTCCGGCACCACGCACTGTCCTTGGGTGTGATCCGTTCAGCGTGATGTAGCAGCGGTCGAAGCCCGTTGTGGGAGCGGGGTTGCACGCGATTCCCTGACTCAGGTCGCATATGGAACGTCTATTCTTAAGGCGTGAATGATAACTCCATCCGCTTGAATGAGCGCCCGGCCTGGCTGACGTCCTCCGCCATCGTTCTCATTGCCGCCAACCTGGTGTCGCTGGCGGGAGCGGTGCTGTTTAAGTGGACCGTCTTCGAAATCATTGTTCTATTCTGGGCGGAGAACGTCCTCATCGGCGTCCTCAACGTGCTCCGAATGCTTATCGCCGCCGGCGGAGATGCAGTCAACTGGCTGCTGAAGGTCTTCCTGATTCCGTTTTTCGTATTTCATTATGGAATGTTCACTTTTGTTCACGGGATTTTTGTCTTCATGCTATTTGGCGGTGAAGAGCTAGAGTCTGCCAGCTTTCCGGACGAAATCGGATTACTGTTGAATTCCGTCCTGGCCCTCGGTCTGGTTATACCGTTGACTGCGCTTTTTATGAGTCACGCCTTCTCTTTCATCTGGAACTATGTTGGCAAGGGTGAGTATCTCAACACCGACGTCAAGTTACTGATGGTACGACCCTACGGCCGCGTCTTCTTGCTGCACGTCACTATTATTATTGGCGGATTTTTTCTCTTGTCGATGGGCTCGCCGATGGCAGGCCTGATACTTCTCATTTTGCTGAAAGTGGGTTTCGACCTCCGGGCTCACCACAAAGAGCACAAAGAGAAGCTCAAGGCGACCACGGAATACGAACCAACCTTCAAAGAGATCCTGGCGCAGCTGGACGAAGCCAAGCGCCGCGCGCAGCACGCGCCGCCGAGAACTACGTCAAGGGAGCCCGGTCATGAGCCGTGACCGGCTTCGGCTTTATCCACCGATATAGGACATCTCGACTTTCGGTAGATCCGCGGTACGCGAGGTACGAATTTCCGAATAGCGGTCGTTTCGCCGACCCCAGACGGACTGCAGGGTGCCGAGAATGTATTCGTCGGAGGCATCGCTTCTCAACAGTCGGCGCAGATCGTGGCCTTTTGACGCGAACAGACAGGTGTAAAGCTGACCCTCTGCGGAAAGCCGGGCACGGGTGCAGGTGCTACAGAAAGGCTGCGTCACCGACGAGATGATCCCGAGCTCACCAGACCCATCCCGATAGCGCCAGCGTTTAGCGACCTCTCCTTTGTAGTTTGGATTCGTCGGCTCGATGGGAAACTCTGCGTTGACCGTCTGCATGATTTCGGATGCAGAAACCACGTCGTCCAGACGCCAGCCGTTGGAGTTGCCCACATCCATGTACTCAATGAACCGCAGAATGTGGCCTGATCCTTTGAAGTATCTTGCCATGGGCAGGATCACGTGCTCGTTTACGCCGCGCTTGACTACCACGTTCACTTTTACCGGCGTGAGCCCCGCGGTGACGGCGTTGTCTATGGCCTCCAGCACGCGGGCGACCGAGAAGCCGACGTCATTCATCATTTTAAACGTGGGGTCGTCCAAAGCGTCGAGACTGACGGTGATTCGACGAAGTCCGGCGTCTTTCAGCATTCGCGCGCGTTCAAGGGTCAGTACCGAACCGTTAGTAGTCAAGGTGAGATCTTTGAGCCCTTGGAGTTTTGCCAGCATCTCCACCAGCACGTGAATGTCGCGGCGAAGCAGGGGCTCTCCGCCAGTGAGCCGTATCTTTTCCACGCCGCACTGAATAAATAGCGACGAAACGCGGGTGATCTCTTCAAAGGTCAGGAGCGCCTTGCGATCCAGGAACGGATGGTTGGCGCCAAAAATCTCTTTGGGCATGCAGTAGGTGCAGCGAAAGTTGCACCGATCCGTGACCGAGATTCTCAGATCCTTGAGGGGACGGGAAAAACTGTCTCTCGGCTGTGTCTCTGGAATCGTCATTCAGGGTCCTTTGCCGTAGGAGATTCTTGTTCCGGAACTTCGATCCCGCGGGTTCGATTTCCGGGCCCGCGAGGACCGGGATTATACCGCGCGGGCGCTCGGAAAGGCTTCGTTTTTAAGGCCCGAAGGTCGCTGGTGCCGGTCACCGCGCCGGCTCGGAAAAACTAAAGTTTTTTTGCCTGTCTGCCGAAAAAAGACCAGGAACCGGCCCGCCGCATCTCAGCTCAGCCACCTGGGGCGTGGCGCCCGGCGGCGCGGGCCTTTCTTGCCGCCCGGCCGTCTCGTATTCCGGGTGCGGCAAGCGTACACCTGAACCGGAGGCCCGTCTGGAAACCAAGCTCAACCAAGAATTCGATACCCTGGACACCCAGGGCCTTCGGGTCGAAGACGTCAAAGCTGCCATGGTCGATAAAGACCAGCAGCGGAATAGCTACGTCGGGCGAAATCGGGTTCGATATTTATACGACCAGGGCAAATTCGCCATCCTGGGCAACTTGGGCGTCGGCGCCGTGCTTGCCTTTGCGCTTTCCGACGTAGTGGCTCCGGCTGCGCTGGCGGCATGGCTCCTCGCCCTGCTGCTCGGCAGTCTTGTACGATCGGTTGTCGCTGTTGCCTATTATCGCCAGCCGAAGCGGGAGCGCCGTCGCGAAATCTGGCGTTACGCGACCATCATCGGCTCAATGATCATGGGTTGCGTCTGGGGGCTCACCGGCATCCTCTTCGCGCCCCAGGTGTCCGCCGAGTATCTAATCCTCATCTGCTTTGCCCTGGGAGGCATTACCCTCGCAGCGATTCCGTTGCTGGCGCCGCTTTTATCGGCGTTCCTGGCTTTCATGATCACCTCGACCACGCCCATGACCCTTTTTCTTCTCAGCAGTGGCAACGAGGTCTATTTCTCCATGGCCATGCTGGCTCTCGTTTACGCCGTAGTCATGGTTGGACTCGCGGTGCACTTTCAGCGCAGCACCGTGCGGGCGTTGAAGCTCGGATTCGAAAAATCCGACCTAGTCAAGCGCGTATCCCGCGCCATGGAGCAGACTGAGACGACGAACTTGCAGCTGGAAGGAGAGATTGCAGAACGCCTGGAGATCGAGGCGGCGCTGAGAAAAAGCGAGGCGCGGTTCAGGAGCGCTTTCGACGACGCGCCGATCGCCATGGCCTTGCTGGATAAGGAAGGCCGATTCTTCGAGCTCAACCGAACCTTCGAGGCGATGCTCGGCTACGGCCCCGGCGAGCTGAACGGCAGTCTGTTTAAGGACATCACGCATCCGGACGACGTGGAAATGAGCGTGGAGAAGTATCGAACCATGATCAACGGCGACGTTGATCACTACGAGCTCGAAAAACGCTTCTGTCACAAGGACGGCAGGACCATATGGGGACTGCTGAGCGTGTCAGTGGTACGCGACAGCGGCGATTCGCCTATTCATTCCATCTCCCAGATCCAGGACGTCACCGAATCTCACGCCATGTCCGAGCGGCTGAGCTACCAAGCCAGCCACGACGCGCTTACCGGACTGGTCAACCGCCGCGAGTTCGAGCGGCGCGTCGAGGCCGCAATTCGCGCCTCGGCTGAGGAGCGATGCAAGCACGCTTTGTGCTATCTGGATCTGGACCAGTTCAAGATTATCAACGACAGCTGCGGCCACGTCGCCGGCGACGCGCTGCTGAAACAGCTGGCCAGCATACTGAAAACAAAGATTCGGCGGTCCGATACAATCGCGAGACTTGGCGGCGACGAGTTCGGCATCCTGATTGAACGCTGTCCCGGCGAGGAGGCGCGAAAGATTGCAGATGCAGTGCTGGACGCCATTCGTACCTTCCGCTTTGGCTGGGAAGACAAGACCTTCAGCATCGGCGCAAGCATCGGCCTGGTACCTATCACTTCCGGAGAAGAGACGGTGACGGATCTACTCCGGCTCGCGGATTCCGGCTGCTACGCGGCCAAGGATCACGGCCGAAACCGAATTCACGTCTGCGAGCCCGGAGATCTGGAAGTCGCGCGCATGCAGGGCGAAATGCAGTGGGTGGCGCGCATCAACAACGCCCTGGAGCACGGCAGCATGCGGCTCGCTTTCCAACCCATCGCGCCTGTTTCGGTAAATATCAAGAACGGAAGTCACCACGGAGAATTGCTGCTTCGAATCGTCAATGAGGACGACCCCGATACCTTCCACGCGCCGGGCGCATTCTTAAGCGCCGCAGAGCGCTACGATATGGCCAACCGGATTGATAGATGGGTGATTGGAACCGCATTCGACTGGTTCGAGCGACATCCGAGCAAGCTGGAATCGCTGAACTTCTGCTCCATCAACATCTCCGGGCAGTCCCTTATCAACGAGGATCTCCTCGATTACGTGATTACTTTGTTCAAAACGGGCGACATACCCGCAAATAAAATTTGCTTTGAGATCACCGAAACGGCCGCCATCGCGAATCTTTCGGATGCGGTCAGATTCTTCGAGGCACTACGTTCCCTCGGGTGTCTTTTTGCACTGGACGACTTTGGCAGCGGGATGTCGTCCTACGCCTATCTGAAGAGCCTTCCGGTGGATTTTTTGAAGATTGACGGGGTTTTCATTCGCGACATCGCCAAGGACCCGATCAATCGCGCCATGGTGCAATCCATCAACGAAATTGGCCAGGTCATGGGCAAGAAGACCATCGCCGAGTTCGTCGAAAACGACGAAATCCTCGAGGTGCTTCGCCAGATCGGCGTCGACTATGCCCAAGGATACGGAATCGGACGCCCCCGGCTTCTGGACGAGTTGGGCAAAGTCGATTTTTCCAGCCGCGCCGCCTGATACAACGGTCACCGCCCCAGGACACGGCCCGGGTTGGATAAGCCCCCGGCTCGCAATCTCCGCGTAGTCTCGCGGTAGACTGCGGCGTCCGTCTTGGACCTTTCTTGTCGTCAAATCCAGTCGCACTCGGGACCACGGCGTTTCGAAATAAAAACAAGGAGGCCC
>JBFHVA010000003.1:0-39641 GCA_041589735.1 Gammaproteobacteria bacterium
CAATCAGATAGGCTGAGGCGATCAGGAGCAGGCCGAGAACCATGACTAAATAGAAGCCGCAACTGGGGTCGCGGTCAAGTAATCGCCTTCGGCGGCGGGTGTCGGGTGCCGGTATTTTGGCGCGAGTTTTAATAGGATCCGGTCAAGCTCAGTGTCAGCGCCCGGGCACAGACGGCGCCGGGTCAAGAGCGAGCAATCTCATGGACACTATCTTCATCAATGATCTTCGCGTCGATACCATCATCGGCGTCAACGACTGGGAGCGAAAAACCCGGCAGACAGTTTCCATCGACCTGGAGCTTGCCTGCGACTGCAAAAAAGCTGCGGCAAGCGACTCGATCGATGACACCCTGAACTACAAGCTGGTGTCCAAGCGGGTGGCGGCCTTCGTGGAGGACAGCAAGTTTCAGCTAGTGGAAACGCTGGCGGAGCGTATCGGCGGATTGCTGATGGACGAATTCGGTTGTGAGTGGCTGCGTGTCCGGGTGAACAAGAGGGGCGCGCTCCGCGCCGCAACGGACGTGGGCGTGGTCATAGAACGCGGCGAGCGGCGTTAGCATGGCTAAGGTATACGTCTCCATCGGCAGCAACATCGCCAGGGAGCGAAACATCGGTCTTGCCCTGCGAAGGCTTCGAGAGCGCTTCGGAGACCAGCTCAAGCTCTCTAGCATTTACGAGTCGGTCCCGGTGGGTTTCGAAGGCGCTTCTTTTTACAACGTTGCGGCAGAGATTGAGAGCCACGATTCTCCCGCAGAGCTTGTCGAATTTTTTCGCTCCATTGAAAATGAGACCGGTCGTACTCGCGAGAGTGCGAAATACGGCCCGCGCACTCTGGATATCGATTTGCTGCTTTATGACGATCTGGTGTGCTCAGAGAATGGACTTGATTTACCTCGTGAAGAGATAACGCGGTACGCGTTTGTTCTGCGCCCGCTGGCCGAAATTGCGCGCGATCTGCGCCATCCCACCGCGGGAAAGACCATCGCCGAGCTGTGGTCGGAGTTTGACGATTCGGGTCAAGGGACGCGGCGAGTGCAAGCTGAAAAACTGCAAAGAGCGGCGCTTGCTCTAAACCCGGACGGCCCGTCGGACGGCGCCCCGGGGGGCGATTAGGAATGAACTTCTGCCCAAAATGCGCCGCGCCGCTTAGCCGGCGGACGCCGCCGGGAGACGACCGCCCCAGGGACGTATGTGACACCTGCGGTGCGATCTTCTACGAGAACCCCAAAATCGTGGCTGGATGCATTGCTGTTAGGGAGGGGAAGATACTGCTCTGCCGTCGCGCCATCGAGCCGCGGTCGGGCCTCTGGACCATACCGGCCGGATTCATGGAGAACGGGGAGACAACCCAGGAGGCGGCCGCGCGCGAGGCGCTGGAAGAAGCGCGCGCCGAAATCCACATCGGCCCGCTTTTCTGCTACCTGAATATTCCCCACATCAGTCAGGTTTACGTGATATTCCTCGGCCGACTCGAAGGCGGCTTCGCGGCCGGCGACGAAACCCTGGAAGCGGAGATGTTCGCGGAAGACCGTATCCCCTGGGCTGAGATTGCATTCCCGGCGGTGGAGGTGGCGCTCGAGCTCTATTTCAAGGATCGTCGTCGTGGCGTCTTCGGCACCCACACCGTGGACATCAACTGGCGCGCCGGGGAGAAGCGTCCTCCGGATGTAGCGTCCGTCGGGGGAGGTTGATATGGGCGGCTCAGACCATCCCTCTTAACGTGTGATGCAAGGCTCAACGGAGCCTGACTTAGGCATACGTTTGCGCGCGATTCCTTAAATCAGACCTCAAAATTGGGCGACCACCATACCTCACGGGTTAATACCTGAGGCTCCTACCCCCGTCCACCGAAAATATCTCCCCGGTGGTATAGGTGGCGTCTTGGGCCAGAAATCGCACCGCCCGGGCCACGTCCTCCGGATTGCCGGTGCGCTTGAGCGCGGTGCGCGCGACCACGGCGTCGCGCTCCCCATCGCCACCGCGGCGCTCGGGCCAGAGAATGGCTCCGGGCGCAACGGCGTTCACTCGAACCTCGGGCGCGAGCTCGACCGCCAGCGCCCGGGTGAGCATGATCAGACCGGCCTTGGCCGTGCTGTACACGGCATAGCCTGCCAGCGGCCGCTCTCCGTAGATGTCGACGATGTTCACGATGGCGCCGGCTGCCGCCCTCAGGTGTCTGGACGCCGCCTGGGCAAGAAACAACGGTGCCTTTAGATTGATTCCGATGAGGTCTTCCCAGTCCGATTCAGTCACCGCCGGGAGCCGGGTGGGATAGAAGGTGGAGGCGTTGTTCACCAGATAATCGAGACGGCCGAAGTGGTCGGCGCAAGACGAGATCAGTTCTCCGTGTTTTCGTATGTCGCCGAGATCCATTCCAAAAACCTTGGCCGAATCCGCGCGATCCGCGTTCAGCGATTGCACCAGCTTTTCCGCTTCGTCGACGGAGTTGCGGCAATGAACCGCAACTCTGACGCCACCGCGGTGCAAACACCTGACGATAGCCGCCCCGATGCGCCGCGCGCCTCCGGTTACTAGCGCAACCGGTGATGAAGTGACTTCAGACATCTTTGCTCAAATGCGTCCCTTAACGCCGCTGATGATGCGTGGCTGTGCAGCAAACGTCGCGACGGGCGGCGCGCTGTATGCCACACTCCACGCGAGCGCCAGAATCTACCCCCTATGAACATAGCTCAGATGCCGCCTGACGGGCTTCCCGAACCGGACGCCCAATCTCGCGCCCGCAGCGCGCGGCTGTCCGACCACATTCGATCCGAGATTGAATCGGGCGCTGGGCGCTTGAGCTTTGCGCGCTATATGGACCTCGCTCTCAACGCGCCCGGTCTCGGCTACTACCGCGCGGCCGATCGGCAAATCGGCCGGCAGGGCGACTTCGTGACCGCGCCGGAGCTGTCGCCGCTGTTTGCCCGCAGTCTTGCTTGCCAGGTGGGCCAGATCCTTGCCCATCTGGACGGTGGCGAGGTGTTCGAAGCGGGTGCGGGCAGCGGAGCCCTTTGCGCTGATCTGCTCAACGCCCTCGTTCACTTCGACAGCGTCCCGGCGCGCTATTTGATCCTGGAGCCGTCCTCCGCACTGCGCGCCCGCCAGCGGGAGACCATTGAGCTCAAGGCGCCGGATCAGATCTCACGCGTCACCTGGGTAGACGATCTGCCCGCGCACGGGTTCACTGGCGTCATGCTCGCCAACGAGCTGCTGGACGCGATTCCGGTGCAGCGATTCAGAAAGAGCACCAATCAGGTGCTCGAGGCATTCGTGTGTAATCGCGGCGCCGGCTTTGGCTGGATTTACGGCGCGCCCGAGGATGACGACATTATCAGTACGGTGGCCGGGATCGAGGCGGAGCTGGGTCAGCCCTTCACGGAGGGCTACACCTCGGAGCTGGGTGGCGCCCGTGAGGCGTGGGTCTCCACTGCCGCGGAGCGACTTTGCCGCGGGGCCCTGCTGCTGCTGGATTACGGCCATACGCTGTCCGAGTACTACCACCCGCAGCGCTGTGACGGAACGCTGGCATGTTTTTACCGTCACCGGGTTCACGCCGACCCCTTCTTCTGGCCCGGCCTGCAGGACATTTCCGTGCACGTGGAATTCAGCGGCTTATGTCGGGCGGCGAGGGCCTCCGGCCTGGAGGTTGCAGGATTTACCAGCCAGGCGGAGTTTCTTATCGCTACTGGAATTCTTGATGCCTGCGAAGAACATGATCCGGGCAGCCGCGAGTTCGTTCGCTTGAGCGACCAGATTAAGCGACTCACCTTGCCTGGCGAAATGGGGCAGCTCGTCAAGGCGCTTGCCTTGACCCGGGAGGTGGACTGCCCCCTAATCGGTTTTTCCGGTCGCAATTACCGTGACCGGCTTTAGTCGATTTTTGCCGCTGTTTCCCCCATATCCTGCCAGCATGCCGGCGTATCCTTGCTGCTAGGTCGCCAGGCGGCAAGGGCGACCAATTCCGTGGATATCTTGCAAGTCATCGTGCTCGCTCTGGTTCAGGGACTGACCGAGTTCCTACCGGTTTCGAGCTCCGCGCACCTCATCTTGCTGCCCTATTTCGCCGATTGGCCTGACCAGGGACTGACCTTCGACGTCGCCGTGCACGTAGGCACACTTTTGGCGGTAGTGATCTACTTTCGCCGCGAACTTTCGAACATGGTTTTGGATTGGCTTCGGTCTTTGAAGCAGGGACACGCAGTGGGCGATAGCAAAATGGTTTGGCTGATCGTCGCGGCCACTATCCCCGCAGGCATCGCCGGCCTGATCCTCGAGCTTGTGGTCCCCGGGGGGCTGCGCTCGCCACTGCTGATTGCCGGAGCCACGGTGGGATTTGGGCTGCTTTTGTGGTGGGCGGACGCGGCTGGCGGACAGCTAAGGGACGAGCGTGGAATCGGAATCAAGGACGCGATAATTATCGGTTTTGCCCAGGCGCTGGCGTTGATCCCGGGCACCTCGCGCTCCGGCGTCACAATTACCGCGGGCCGGGCGCTTGGACTTTCACGTTCGGCGGCTGCGCGTTTTTCTTTTCTGCTCTCGATTCCGGTGATCGCACTGGCCGGGGGAGCCAAGCTCTACGGCGCACTCGCCGCGGGGGAGTCGACGGAGTGGGGAGCTCTGCTGCTCGGAACTCTGCTGGCCTTTTCGAGTGCCTACGCCTGTATTCATTACTTTCTTAAGATCATTGCGCGCATCAGCCTGCTGCCCTTTGTGATCTATCGGCTGGCGCTTGGTGGAGTGATTCTGATCGTTGCGCTGTGACCGTCCGCCGGGGTTGGCGCGGGATGCCGGGGCAGGAGTCGTCTGCTAGTCAGCCGCGGCCTGCGGTGGTTCTCAAATTCTGGTAGCGACCGAAGCGATTCTGATTTCCGAGGTAAGACGGAACAATTGCCTCGACGGCGGTCGGCGAGATGCCGAGCTGTTCGAAGCCGTTGCGGGAGCACACGTTGTCTTTGCTCAGCGAAAGATAGTTGTCGTAGGAGAAAGGCTTGCCCGGGAGTCGCTCGAGCACCATCGCCTGGAGTTTGGAAAGCCCATCATTGAGCCCGATGACCCAACGCCTGAGCCCCGCCACTTTGGCGGTGTATTCCACCAGCTCTTTGAGGGTATATGCGCGCGGCCCACATAGCTCCAATCGCTTTCCGAAGGTGGATTTTTCAAAGAGGCTGTCGGCAAAGGCCCGGCAAACGTCCTCCACGTAGACCGGGGCCATGCGGGAATTCGGGCAGGCGAGCGGGAAAATAAGAGGGCTCAGCGCCAGCAGGCCTGCAAAGCGATTGAAGAATTCGTCGTCGGGGCCGAAGATGACCGAAGGCCTGAAGCTGGTGACAGCGATACCGTCGCGTTCCGCCGCGTGCGCGGCTTCCTCGCCCGCGGCCTTTGTCTTCAGGTAGTTGCTCGGCCCTTCAGGATCCACGCCCAGCGCGCTCATGTGGAGAAGGCGCTTGATGCCGTTGAACTGGCACGCTTCGGTGACTTTGGCTGGCAGCAGACTATGGGCCTCGCTGAAACGGTGGTTTAGCCCGGATCCCTCGTTGAGAATGCCGACGAGATTGATGACCGCGTCGCAGTCCCTGAAGTGCACGTTCAGTCTCGAGGCGTAATGAATGTCCGTTTCGACCAGATCCAGGGTCGGGAACACCAGAAGATGACGGGAGCGCTCCCTGCGACGAGTCAGCACCCGGAGGTTAAATCGCCGCCGCGCCAAGACGGCGCACAGGTGTCTGCCGACGAATCCGCTACCGCCTAGAACACAAATTCTTTTCATTTTCATGATTTGGTTTCGATTCCGCGCAGACAAACATTACCTTACAGCCGATCGCTAGAAGATAAATTCTCTCGGCCGGCCCGGCCCCGGTCAAGCAAAGACCCCGCATGCTAAGTACAGGTGGGTTACCATTGGAGCTTCAATCATGAACGCCGGTGAATTCAGATGAGCGAGGTTTTGGACCGTCTCGCCAGGATCATCGCCTCGCGTAAAGGGGCCGACCCGGAATCGTCCTACGTTGCCCGGCTCCACAGCGAGGGCCTCGACGCCATCCTCAATAAGATGGGTGAAGAGGCGGTCGAAACGATTATCGCTGCCAAGAACGGCGATTCCTCGGCCATCGTGCACGAGACCGCCGACCTTTGGTTTCATACGCTCGTGATGCTGTCCGATTGCGGGTTGGGTCCCAAAGACGTTCTCGCCGAGCTGGAGCGCCGTTTCGGCACCTCCGGCATCGTGGAGAAGGCCTCCCGGGACAGGAATCGCTAGAGCCCGCCTGAAAGGTCGCCCCCCGGCCGCTCGGGCCGGCGTAGTTGAAGCGCGGGATTTCCTATAAAGTCATCGTTTGACCACGCCGGCCGTGGCCGGAGATTTGGAGGAGAAAATGGGAATCAGTATCTGGCAGCTGCTAATCGTTCTTGTAATAGTGCTGTTGCTGTTCGGGACGAAGAAGCTGCGCAACATCGGTTCGGACCTGGGTGGCGCTATCCGCGGGTTTCGCTCGTCCATGAAGGAAAGTGGCGAGGAAGAAAAGGAAGGCGACAGTGCGAAGCTTGAGCAAGAGGAATCCACCACTGTCTCCGCCGACGCGAAGCGGACCAGTGAGAAGCGCGACAGCGCTTGACGCATCATTCATAGGTTCCGGTCGGGACCGAGAGTCATTTACGCCTAACAGGCGTATCGCGATTCGGACCTACATCCACCAACAAAGAACCCCGCATTTCTCAAGCCACGATGTTTGACATTGGGTTTTGGGAGCTGGCCCTAATCGGCGTCATCGCGCTGCTTGTCGTCGGCCCTGAGCGATTGCCGGCGATGGCGCGTAGTGCGGGGCTGTGGGTCGGCCGGATCCGCCGATATATTTCCCACGTCAAGGACGACATCGAGCGTGAAATCCGGGCCGAGGAGCTGCGGGACATGATGAAGGAATCCAGCCGGATTGAATCTCTTGACGAGGAGCTGAGCGAAACCCGCGACACGCTCAAGGCGGTCGAGCAAGAAATCAACGAGGCCGATGCATCGCTAGGCCGCGACAGCGTGCCGAGGGACGATGAACCCAAGTCGGCGCCCGATCAGGCCGCGGGCGATCTGGCTGAAAGCATTACAGGCCAGAGCGCGCCTGAATCCGCCGCTGACGGCGAGCCCGGCGATATTGCGCAAGACGACGGATCCAAGAAAGATGAGCGACGATCCGGTTGATCCGAATCGCGAGCCGGACGACAAGGAGCTCGGTGGGGACATGACCCTGGTTGAGCATCTGGTCGAGTTGCGCGACCGGCTGCTCCGCTGCGTTTTGACTGTGGTCGTGTTGCTGCTTCTGCTGTTTCCCTTCGCCAACGATCTTTACACCCTCCTGGCCAAACCCCTGCTTCGTCACCTGCCAGAAGGGGCGAGCATGATTGCAACCGAGGTTGCGGCGCCGTTCTTAACGCCTTTCAAGCTCGCGCTGATGACGGCGATTTTCATTTCCATGCCGATGCTTCTTTATCAGCTCTGGGCTTTCATCGCCCCCGGGCTTTACCGTCATGAGCGCAAACTGATTTTTCCCCTGATGGTGACGAGCACCCTTTTGTTCTATCTGGGGATGGCGTTTGCCTATTACGTGGTCTTTCCACTGATGTTTGCATTTTTCACTGCCACCGTGCCGGAAGGCGTTGCGGTAATGACAGACATCAGCCGCTATCTCGATTTTGTGCTCAAGATTTTCTTCGCATTCGGACTTGCCTTCGAAGTCCCCATCGCCACGATTTTGCTCGTTTGGGCCGGAATCACCACCCCGGAGGCGCTGGTTCAGAAACGCCCTTACGTGATCGTCGGCGCCTTCGTAGTGGGCATGCTGTTGACGCCGCCTGATGCCATTTCACAAACTCTGCTGGCGATTCCCGTGTGGGCCTTGTTCGAGGTCGGGGTGTTCTTCGCCCGCACTTATTTCGGCAACCAGGGCCGAGCGCGGGTGCGCGGAAATGCAGGGGCCCCGAAGCCGCCCGGCTGATTCAAACCGTTGGCTAGGACTTGCGGGGGTCGAGGCGGGGACCGGCGCTTCAATCTCCCGTGGCCAACAACCGCAGGCCCGCCTTCTTTGGAAAGTGATACTGGACTTTCCATTCCGGGCGTCCGATGACCAGCTCGTGCTCGAGTTGAGCGATACGCAAGCGAATCGGCTCGCTAGCTCCGTTGAGCTCGATTTGAATCGTTTGTTTCCAATCGAGATTAGGATCGAAGCGCTTCACCGAAGCGGCCCGCGCCGAGGCCCACGCATTCGCTAACCGCTCGCCGGCGTCGGCGCCGCTGGCTCCCGGGGGGTCCACTCGCCAGCCTCCGTTTTCCAGTCGAAGCTTCGCCCCTGATAGTAAGAAGCCCACAGGCCGGGCATCACTGCCGATGGGCGCCGGATCCACGAACGCAGGCGCAGTGGCCAGCAGGTGATGAAAGTAAACGTCGCTAATCAGGTGCACGTCTGGGCCGTACTCAACGTATCGCCGTCCGTTTAAGGGCTCGGTGTCGCCAAAGCGAAATTCGTGCTCGTCCAGCAATACCTTGAATTTGGGCGGGTCCAGGCCGAACTCGCTCAGATTATTCCCCTCGGCGCGAAAAGCGTCGTGTACCGTGGCCGCAGCCAGCCCCAGAAGCGCCCACACGCGGTTTTCGTTAGCGGGGAGTGAAAGCGGCGCGACGAGTCGCCAGGCGCCATGCTCGCGGATCAATTCGATTGGCGGGCGATTTGGTCCCTCGATGCGGAGCCTACGGACTTCAGTCGGATCAATAGTGCTGAGCTTATCCTCCACAGGCGGAGGCGCCCGCAACGGATCGAGCCAGATAAACACCACCAGCCCGACGGCAAGCAACAGCAGCGCCACGTTGACCAGCACCCGGGCGCCGAGGCCGGTCATCGGTTTCGTCTAAGTCTCCAGACGAAGAACCCGGCGGCCAGCAAGGCAACCGGCATCAACGCCAGCGGCACGAAGGCAACGACCAGCGACTTATTTCTGCTCAGGCTGAATTCCAGATCCGGGGCCGTTGTCGCGGGAATATCGATGAACTCATCATCGCCCGCGAGCCAGTTAATCAGATTCAGCCCGAGCTGGAGATTTCCCGCATTAACCAGGTAGTTGTTAGCGAGAAAATCTCCGTCACCAATTATTACCACGCGCTGTTGACTGGTGCCTTGTTCGGCGATCAGTTGCCGGGTTAAGGCCAAGCCAATCTGCAGCGGCCCCGCCGCTTCGTTTGTATCGTCCAGGCGCGCTTGTCGATCTATCGGTCCTCTCTCTGACCAGCTCTGCCCCGAGGTCAAGAGCAAAGGGCTTGTCTGCCAGTCGCTTGATATGCCGGCCACGATCGCTACTGCGCCGGGGAAAACCGTAATTAGATTGAAAGCCTGCGTCGCCGGATGAGCCCCGTACCGGGTGACCGCAACTATGTCCGGATCATCCACCCCGAAAACGCGGGTAGTCGGCTCTACGACACGGCCCGGCACGAAACGCACGTTCAGAGCTTTTGCCAGCGTGGCAGTGGCTTCGGACTGGCCCGGTTCACTCAGCCACAGCAAGTTGCCGCCAGCGGCAATGAACTCGACGATGAGAGCCATCTCGCCTGGCAGCAAGTCTACTTCGCCTCCGCTTAGAACCAACGTGTCCGTGTTTTCCGGTATGGCACCGGCGTCGGGCAGGTTCAGGCCTATGATCTTGAAGCCGCGGTTCTCGAGTTGTTTCCCGAAATTGCCCAGGTCGTGGTTGGCTTGTCCGAGTAAATCCCGTTCCCCGTGTCCTTTCAGATACACGAGCCGGCGATCCTCGGAACGGGCAACCCGATGGAGCGCGTTGGTTAGGCTTGACTCGTTGAGCGACTTAACATTGGCGCTGCGCGTCGAATACTTCACCACCAGCTCCCGGTCGGAGCTGATTGCCAGCCGCCGGACCTCGTCGGGATTTCGATCCGGATTGACGAAAACTAGATCAATATCGGATTTGTGCTTCTGGTAACGCTCAACTAAATCCTGGATGCCCCGCCTCAAAACTTTATCCTCGCGCGCGTAAGCCGTGATTTTCACGGGGCCATCCATTTCTTCCAGAAGCTTACTGCTGGCCTCAGAAAGCGAGTTGCGTTGTGCGGCCGTCCAATCAAGCTGCAAAACGTATCGATTGCTCAACCATGCGAAAAGTCCAGTCACCACAATCAGCAGCACGACAAACAGCGCCGACTGTATCTTGAGCATCAGACGGACGTTGCTGTTCATTCCCAACGCTTGAAGTGACGGGTCTCCATCACCGCTGTAAGCGAATTCCGTCCAGCCGTTTCACAGATAGCGTCAAAAAAGCCGTCATGAACAGCAAGTAATAAATAACGTCGCGGGTGTCGAAGACGCCGCGAAAAAACCCGTTGACGTGGTTGGAAATGGAAAGGTAGGCGAACAGCGCGCTGGATCGAGATTCGTTACCCACTCCGGCAATGTCGATTATCCACAGCACGAGCAGCAGACCGAAAGTGCTTGTCGCTGCCGCCACCGGCTGCTGCGTCAGCGTCGACATGTACAAACCCGCACTGGCAATGCTCGCGGTTAACAGGAAAAGGCCGAGCAGACAGGAGGCAAGCATCCCTAGGTCAAGATTGCCGCCCAGCAGCAGAAGCAAACACATAACCAGCACCAAGGCTATGATCATGCAGAGAAACGCGACCAGACCCAGAAATTTGCCCAGGACCACCTCGGTCATGGACCGAGGCGCTGACAGCAGCAGCGTGAAAGTGCCCGATCGCAGTTCCTCACTCACCAGGCGCATGGTCAATAGCGGCACGATGATTATCATCATGAAGCTAGCGGAGTTGAAGAGCGGAGCCACAACCCATACGGTGAGCCCGCCGGGCGCATTGGGAAGAGACGAAAGTCTTGGTTGCCAATCCACGAACGATTCCAGCTGAACTAGAAACATGTAGGCGAGGACAACCTGCACCACCGCGAGCACAGTCCATGCCAGAGGAGAGACAAACAGGCTGCGCAGCTCCTTTCCGGCGATGCTCAGCATCGATGTGACCGCACAGTGCGCTCGAGCATCATGCCGACAGATCGTCCGCTTCGGGCAGCGTGACCGGGGCTTGTACCCCTTCCCCGCTGGTAATGGAGACGAAAATTTCCTCCAGCGCGCGCTGATCCGGTATCAGCTCGAAAAGCCCCCAGCGCCCTTCGACGGAACGCTCCGTAAGCATTCCGGCAACGTTGCCATCAGGATCGTGGAAAAGGCGAAACCGTTGCTCATCGATACGTTCGACCCGGGAAACACCGGCAATGCTTTCGAGCTCCCCGGCGTCGGGGGGCTGACGGAATGCAACCCGCAGCGATTGTCCCGACCGGTTCAGCACGTCCAGGCGTTCATTGAGCACGATTTGCCCTTCGCACAAAATCTGAACCCTCTGACAAAGGGTCTGAACCTCGGCAAGAATGTGGGTGGACAGCATCACTCCGTGATCCTCGCCCAGCTCGCGAATCAGGGTACGTATTTCGCGGATCTGATTGGGGTCCAGTCCCGCGGTGGGCTCATCCAGTACAACCACCCGGGGATTGTGAATGATTGCCTGGGCTATGCCCAAGCGCTGTTGGTATCCCTTGGAAAGGTTCGCGACCAGGCGATTACCAACGCTGTTGAGTCCGCAGCGGGACTTTACTTTCTGCATCGCGGTGGAAATTTCACCGCGTTCGACACGCCTGAGCCGCGCGCAGAAGCGAAGGTATTCGTCAACGCTGAGTTCCGGGTAAAGCGGAGGTCGCTCTGGCAGGTAACCGATCTTGCGCTTGGTTGAGATTGGCGCCTCGATCAGACTCTCGCCGTCTATCAGGATTTCGCCAGCAGAAGGCGCGAGCGCTCCACACAGCATTTGCATGGTGGTGGTCTTTCCGGCGCCGTTTGGACCGAGTAGCCCGAGCACTTCGCCCCGGCCGAGATCGAAGCTGACACCCTTAACGGCGTGGAGATTCCCGTAGCGACGATGAAGTGAACTTACCCTGACCAGGTTCTCACCGCTCATGGCGATGATTTTATGCTTTACCCTGGTGATCTTGCCATGCGCGGCGACAAATTAAGTCTACAACTATCCATAAGCCCGCGACCTAGCCTGTTGGGCCCGTGAATTGTAGGGGCTAGTTCTCGCGGCTTTCCCTCGACCTCAGCTTCCACGCGAGTTGTGCTTTGTCCCGCGCGCTGGTGGACTCCAGCCGCTCATCGGCCGGCGTCCGGCGCGTCGCTTCTCTCATTTCAAAGTGGAACACGAAGGGGGATTGCGGGGTGCCCACGACGATGGTGTTGTCCGGGAAAAGGGCGCAACTTTCCGGCCCGCCTGCGCCCAGTCGAACGTTGCCCACCAAGGTGCCGCAGGTGCTGCCACGGTCCCGGACGAAGAATTCTCCGCTATCGCTGCGCTCGATCTGAAAGTGCTCTCGGGAGACATTGAGAAGCGGGCCCGGATCCCATATGTAGAGATCGTTGTTGGGGGCCGCGGACTGTCGGCGTCGCTCATCGTGAACCACCACGCCGGCCTCCATGGGGGACCGGGATTCGCGCCCCACTCGAAACGGAAATCGGGTCAGTCTGAGCTCGGGGGCTCCAGAAAGCGCGAGACGCGCTTCACCCGTTAGCGCTACCAGTACCGGAACTTTGCGAGCCATGCTTGTCGCCTTATTTTTCGCCTTCCGGCGGACCCTCCGCCGCTCGAGAATGAGCCTAGCCTGTGCGGGTGCACAGATTGTGCCCGCAGCGTCGAGCGGATGTGTTTGATTGTGGCATCACGTGACACAGTTCAAATCTAGGTGCCGGAAGAGCTATTCGCCATGGTATCTATAATGCTAAACTTTCCTTTTTATCTGTGGGGGTTGCCTCCGTCCGCCGCCTGGGCGGGCCGCTCTGCTTCACCCTAATTCACACGAGGTTTGATGATGTCCGGTCTGATTGAGCTGCCCATTTGGGGATACATCCTAGTTACATTAGTGATGACCCACATCACCATTGCGGCGGTCACGATATACCTCCATCGCCACCAGGCGCACCGCGCGCTGGACCTGCATCCGATCGTCAGTCATTTCTTCCGATTCTGGCTATGGCTGACCACGGGCATGGATACCAAGCAGTGGGTAGCCATTCATCGCAAGCATCACGCCCGGGTGGAAACGCCCGAAGACCCCCACAGCCCCCAGATCGAGGGAATCGGCAAGGTGCTGTTGGAGGGCACGGAGCTTTACCGCAAAGAGGCGAAGAACGCCGAGACAATGACGCGCTTCGGGCACGGGACGCCGGACGACTGGATGGAGCGCAACGTCTACAAACGTCACACCAGCCGCGGATACGTGCTCATGCTGCTTATCGACGTGGCTCTTTTCGGGCCTATCGGTCTCACCATCTGGGCGGTGCAGATGCTGTGGATCCCGGTTCTGGCCGCCGGCGTCATCAACGGCATCGGCCACTGGGGCGGCTATCGCAAGTTCGAAACCGCAGATGCGTCCACCAATATCGTTCCCTGGGGACTCCTCATCGGCGGAGAGGAGCTGCACAACAATCACCACGCATACGCCAGCTCGGCGAAGTTTTCGGTTCAGTGGTGGGAGTTCGACCTGGGTTGGCTCTATATCCGCGTGCTCGAGATCCTCGGGCTTGCGCGGGTGAAGAAGCTGCCTCCGAAGACCGTGCTGGTCCCGGGCAAGAAGGCTCCAGACGCCGACACCCTGGCGGCGGTCATCACCAACCGCCTGCAGGTCATGTCCAATTACGCCCGGACGGTGTTGGCACGGGTTTACCAGGAAGAGCTTCGCCGAGCCGACGGTCACCGCCGCAACGTGCTCAAGCGCGCCAAATCGCTGCTCGGGCGCGAGGAGAGCCGCCTGAGCGCTGAAGCCAGAAAGCGCATCGAAGCCGTGCTCAACACCAGCCACGCGCTCAAGGTGAGCTACCAGTTCAAGCGCAGGCTCCAGGCTATCTGGCAGGAGCGAACGGCAAGCCACGAGGGCTTGATCAGAGCGCTGCAGGAATGGTGTCGGGAGGCCGAGGCCACCGGCATTCGTGCTCTGCAGGACTTTGCCCGTACCCTGCCCGCCTACTCCATGCCGGCGGCGTCCGCCGCCTGATGATTCGGCGCCGGGAGTCTGACTCCCGGCGTTTATCAAGAAAAAAGCCGCCTGAACGGCGGCTTTCGAAGTTTAAATGGCGGCGTCCTGCCTTATTTGATTTTTGCCTCTTTGTACAGGACGTGCTTTCGCACGACCGGATCGAACTTTTTGATCTCAAGCTTCTCCGGGGTGGTCCGCTTATTCTTGGTGGTGGTGTAGAAGTGCCCGGTGCCGGCGCTGGAAACGAGTTTAATCTTGTCCCGCATTACCCGACCTCCTAGACTTTGACGCCCTTGGCGCGAAGCTCGGCAACAACGACGTCTATACCCTTCTTGTCGATAAGTCTCAAGCCCTGGGACGAAACGCGCAGCTTGACCCAGCGCTTTTCCTTCGGCAGCCAGAAACGCTGGGTGTGCAGATTGGGAAGAAACCGGCGGCGCGTCCTGTTCTTGGCGTGGGACACGTTGTTCCCGGTAACGGGTCGTTTGCCGGTGATCTGACAAACTTTGGACATCTGTGTTCTCGTCGTTTCGGCCGGATAACAGGGCGGCGAAGAATAACAACGCCGGCCCGGCTTTTCAACGACAAAGGAACGAAACCTCCCGAAGAATCAGAGCCAGCCTCGCTCGGCAAAAGAGACCGTTTCCCCGTCCCCAACCACCACATGGTCCAGCAAACGTACGTCGATGAGCGCCGCCGCCTCCTTCAACCGGCGGGTCAGCGCCCGGTCGGCCCGGCTGGGTTCCGCTACCCCGGAAGGATGATTATGGGTCACGATGATGGCGGCGGCATTGTGGCTCAAGGCCCGCCGGACCACCTCCCTGGGATGAACGCTGGCACCGTCGATGGTGCCGTAAAACATCTCCTCGAAGCAGATGACGCGGTGACGATTGTCGAGGAAGAGGCAGGCAAAAACCTCCTGGTCGTAGCCTTTGAGCTGGGATTCGAGATAGCGGCGGGTGTCGCCGGGACCTGCCAGGGCTTCGCCGCGCTGAAGGCGCGACTCGAGATAGCGCCTGCCGAGCTCTAGTCCGGCGCTGAGCGCGACGAACTTGGCGGCGCCCAGCCCCGGCAGTCGGCAGAGACGGTTTTGATCGCAGTCCAGCAGGGCACGCAGGCCACCGAGCTCCGACAGCGCGTGGCGGGCGAGATCCAGCGCCGTTTGCCCTCGGGTGCCGCTGCGTATGAATATGGCCAGCAGCTCGGCGTCAGAGAGCGCTCGAGGCCCCTTGACGAGCAGCTTTTCCCTGGGCCTTTCGCTCAAAGGCCAATCCTTGATGGGCATGCCGACCTCCTTGTCGGTGTGCTGGAACGAAACATTCCCGGCCTCTCGGTCGGAAATATTGCGGGCTACAGTTGATAGAATTTACTCCATCATGACGGTATCGACCAACAAGCGAATCCTGCTGGGCATCAGCGGAGGAATTGCCGCTTACAAAAGCCCCGACATCGTGCGTCGCTTGCGGGAAAGGGGCTTCGAGGTGCGGGTGGCAATGACACGCGCGGCCTGCGAGTTCGTGACCCCGCTTACGCTGCAAGCGGTGTCGGGAAAGCCGGTGCATACGCATCTTCTGGACGCCAGCGCCGAGGCCGCGATGGGACATATAGAGCTGGCACGGTGGGCGGATACCGTGCTGATTGCCCCCGCGACCGCCGACTTCCTGGCCAAGCTCGCCCTTGGGCTAGCCGATGACCTGTTGAGTACGCTGTGCCTTGCGACCACGGCGCCCATCGTAGTGGCGCCCGCCATGAACCGACAGATGTGGGATGCCAAGGCGACCCAGGAAAACGTCGCCGTGCTGAAAGCTCGCGGCGTCATCTTCTTCGGGCCAGGGGGCGGGTCCCAGGCCTGCGGCGAAGTGGGGCCCGGTCGAATGCTGGAGCCGGCTGAAATCAGCGCCTCCATTGCCGCCCGTTACAACTCCGACAAGCTCAGGGGCCTGAGCGTGATGGTGACCGCAGGCGCCACTCGCGAGGCCCTCGACCCGGTGCGTTTCATCAGCAATCAAAGCTCAGGAAAAATGGGTTACGCGGTGGCGGATGCGGCTGCCGAAGCCGGAGCGAGGGTCGTCCTGGTGAGCGGTCCGACGTCCCTCGATACGCCCTTCGGCGTCGAGCGCCTTTGCGTGAACTCCGCTAGCGAGATGTTCAACACGGTCATGCAGCGGGTTCGCGACAGTCAGATCTTCATCAGCGCTGCGGCCGTCTCAGACTACGCGCCCAAAGAATACGCTGACAAGAAGCTCAAGAAGTCCAAGGACTCCATGACCATCGCGCTTGTGAAGACGCGTGACATACTGGCTGAAGTAGCCGCTATGGATCACGCCCCTTTCACAGTGGGATTTGCCGCCGAAACAGATGATGTGGAGACCTATGCCAGAGAAAAGCTGTCTCGAAAGTCACTGGATATGATCGCGGCAAATCGTGTAGGCGTTCCGGGCTCCGGCTTCGGTAGCGATGAAAACGCCTTGAGCGTGTATTGGCCGGGCGGTGCTAAAGAGCTGGAGCTTGCGCCCAAGCGCCACCTTGCTCGGCGGCTGATTGGAATTGTTGCGGACCGTTATCGTGAAAAGCATCCAGCTCAAAATTCTTGATTCCAGAATCGGATCGGAATTTCCGCTCCCCGAGTACGCAACTTCAGGCTCGGCGGGCGTTGACATGCGCGCCTGCGTCGACGCGCCGCTCACGCTTTCGCCGGGGGAAACCCACCTGATCCCGACCGGTGTCGCGTTGCACATCGAGGATCCGGGACTCGCCGCCGTACTGCTCCCGCGCTCCGGGCTAGGGCACAAGCACGGCATCGTGCTGGGAAATCTGGTCGGCCTGATTGACTCCGACTATCAGGGTCAGGTCTACGTATCTTGCTGGAATCGGGGTAAGGACTCATTTACCATCCAGCCCGGCGAACGCGTTGCCCAAATGGTATTCGTTCCCGTAGTCCGCGCGGAATTCGAAACAGTTGTTTCCTTCCAGAAAAGCGATCGCGGCGACGGCGGCTTCGGTCACTCCGGACGCGCCTAACGCGCGAGCAACCTGGTCCTCGATCGGCTTTCATGGCGTCGCCCAAAGCATATAAAAGACCTCGGGGCTTGGGGGACCAGAGCCCGTCCAGTATTAAGCTCCCCTTGATCATTCTTCTCCTGCTCGCGCTCATTGGCGCTGGCGGTTATTTCGCCTACGACTGGCGCATGAAAAAGGAACGGGAGGAGTACCTCGAAGGGCAGGAGAGCGAGGCCAGAACCTTTGCGCAAAAATTGACCAGTGGCCTGCGAAGTATCACCGCTCCGCTCGACGCCGCGATCGACCCCGTCACGCTGGGCGCGTTGCTGAACAGCGGTGACGATGAGGGGATAGCGGCAGAAATCGCTGAAATTACCGCCGTTGACGCAAACGTTATTAACGCGCGGGTGTTGAAACCAGGTCATTCCCAGATCGACTACGACCGCGCGCCGCCGCTCGGCTACGCGACCTTGGATCTGCTGCGCCGGTCGGAGAAGGACGGGAAGGCGCCGCCCATGGAGGTTCACCTGAAAGGTCAGGACGACGAGCACATCGCCGCGCTGCACAGAATTGAAGGCGCCGAAGGCGTCCTGCTCGGTCATCTGATCGTCTATCTGAAGCTCGACGCGCTTCAGGCGGTTACCGCCAAGTTCAAGATGATAGGGGGATATGCAGAGTTACAGCAGTCGGTTTCAGGTGGCAGACCGCTGATCCTGGCCAGGATGGGAAACCCCGCATACCGCAATCCAAGCCCTGTATTGACGGGCCCAATCCCGGGCACCGCTTGGCGCCTGGTTTACTGGTCGAAGCCCGCGCCAAAGGAAATGGATCCGCTCGCCGATCTTCCCCTCCCGCAAATAGGCGGCGCACTGGCAGCGGGACTGCTTGGCATTTTCATCATGGTGGTGATGCGCCGAAGGCGCGCCGGCGCTAAGGACGCAAACGACAAGCCCAAAGCGGCCGTCGTCAGCGGCGAAGCGGTCGCCTCCGGTAGCGGCGTGCCGACGCCAGACGGCGCACCGGTGCCGAAAGTCGTGGTACGGGCGCTCGCAGCAGCCGGTGGGGACGGAGCGAAGGATGGAATCATCGTCGAGGAGTCACCTGCCCCCGGACCCCAAGACGCCGATGCGCAAGCGCCGGCGCCAGAGCACGCGGCGGTGCAGAAACCCGCGCCGGCCGCGGGCGAGCCGGGAGCAACATCGGCAGACGCGCCGGCGGAACTGCCGGCAGCCATATTCCGAGCCTACGACATCCGTGGCGTGGTCGAAGGGAGCCTGACGCCGGAGGTGGTCAAGATCATCGGCCGCGCAATCGGCAGCGAGGCCAGCGCCCTGGATCAGAAAACCGTCGTGGTCGGCCGTGACGGGCGCACCTCCAGCCCGCAGCTTGCCGAAGCGCTGACCGAAGGTCTGAGGTCCAGCGGCCGGGAGGTGATTGATATTGGCCAAGTACCAACACCGCTTGTTTACTTCGCCACCCACTATCTCGAAACCGGAAACGGGGTCATGGTCACGGGAAGCCACAATCCGCCCGAGTACAATGGTCTCAAGATCATGCTCAACGGCGAGACGCTTTTCGGTGACCGCATTGCGGCGCTCAGGACCCGAGCGCAGGCGGGCGATTTCACCTCCGGGGATGGAGGTCTGCAGACAACCGAAATCCTCTCAGAATACATAAGGAGGGTATGCGAGGACGTGCCCGTCGCTCTAGGCAACGCATTCAAGGTTGTTGTCGATTGCGGCAACGGCGTCGCGGGGGCCGTAGCTCCGCAGCTTATTCGCGCCTTAGGCCACGACGTGGTGGAACTTTACTGCGAGGTCGACGGGAGTTTCCCAAACCACCATCCGGATCCCAGCGTTCCGGCCAACCTGAAAGATCTAATCGCTGCGGTAAAGGAACATTCGGCTGATATCGGTTTCGCATTTGACGGTGACGGCGATCGGCTCGGGGTGGTGGACGGCAATGGATCCATTATCTATCCCGATCGACAGCTCATGTTATTTGCCCGCGACGTATTGTCCCGGAACCCAGGCGCGGAAATTGTGTTCGACGTGAAATGCTCGAGCCGGCTTCCCCTCGTCATCGAAAAGCTCGGTGGTAAGCCGGTAATGTGGAAGACCGGGCATTCGTTTATAAAAAGCAAGCTCAAGGAAACCGGTGCGCCGCTGGCGGGAGAGATGAGCGGGCACATTTTTTTCAAGGAACGATGGTATGGTTTCGACGACGCGCTTTACGCCGCGGCCCGCTTGCTCGAGATCCTCATGGGATTCAAGCAGCCGCCCGCGGAGGTATTCAAAAAGCTTCCCAAAGGCGTCGCCACGCCGGAGCTCAGGGTCGACCTTGCAGAGGGCGAGCACCAGGCGTTCATGGAAAAGCTAAAGCAGTCCTCCAGCTTCGGCGATGCAAAACTCACCACCATCGACGGATTGCGCGTGGATTTCGCCGACAGCTGGGGCCTCGTGCGTGCGTCGAACACTACGCCCAGCCTGGTGCTTCGATTCGAAGGTGACAACAAGGAAGCCTTGATTCGGGTTGGTGGATTGTTCAAGAAGACCCTTCTTGAAATCGACCCTAAGCTGAAACTGCCTTTTTAGCCCGCGCCAGTGATCGACGCTACGCAACGCCGAGCCGCGACTGCAATCGACTTTCCGGCGGCCTGTTCGCTTTGGTTGCTCTTGAAAATCTCGAGGCAACGATGTCTCTGACACCTGACAAGGCTATGAACACTGCCCGCGTCCTGGCGGAAGCGCTTCCTTATATTCGGCGCTTCAAGGGCAAGACCATCGTGGTCAAGTACGGCGGCGCGGCGATGGTGGACGAAAAGCTCAAAAGCGGATTCGCCCGGGACATCGTGCTAATGAAACTCGTGGGCATCAATCCCGTGATTGTACATGGTGGTGGTCCGCAGATCGGAAAGCTTCTCGAGCGCATAGGAAAGGAGACCCGCTTCATAGAAGGCATGCGCGTCACCGACAGCGAGACCATGGACGTAGTTGAGATGGTTCTAGGCGGTCTCGTCAACAAGGAAATTGTCACCCTGATCAACCATCACGGAGGTTCTGCGGTTGGGCTTTCCGGGAAGGACGGCGGACTCATAGAGGCTTCAAAGCTCACCTTCACTAGAAACGGCCCCGCCGTCGAAGCGCCGGAGATCATCGACATGGGTTTCGTGGGAGAGGTGAAAAGCATCGACATCTCCGTCGTCAATATGCTTATCAGCGGGGACTTCATCCCTGTTATCGCGCCCATCGGTGTGGGAGAGGACGGGCGCTCCTACAACATCAACGCTGACCTGGTCGCCGGAAAGGTTGCTGAGACCCTGGTGGCGGAAAAGCTTATCCTTCTAACCAACACGCCGGGCGTGCTCGACGGCTCCGGTAGTCTTCTCACGGGCTTAAGCGTCGACGAGGTGGAGAAACTGATTGACGACAAGATTATTTCCGGAGGCATGCTGCCGAAAATCCGATGTGCGCTTTCCGCGGTCAACGCGGGTGTGACTACGGCGCAGATCATCGACGGCCGCGTGGAGCATGCCGTGCTGCTGGAAATTTTCACCAGCGAAGGCGTGGGCACATTGATCAGCTCACGCGGGCGCGCTGGCTGAGTCGGCCCCGTGGCGACTACCGAAAGGCGAAGGGAGATACTGGAGGCGCTCGCTGAGCAGCTAGAGCGTCATCCCGGCGAGCGCGTGACAACGGCGCAACTAGCCACCGTGGTAGGAGTCTCGGAGGCGGCCCTTTACCGTCATTTCCCCAGCAAGGCCAAGATGTTTGAGTCGCTGATCGAGTTCGCGGAGGAATCGGTATTCAGCTTGTTGAATCGGATCATTACGGAGGAATCTTCGTCAGCGAAGCGCTGTGAGCGCATCGTCGGTATGCTACTCGCTTTTGCCGACAAGAACCCTGGAATCACCCGTGTTCTTCTCGGTGACGCGCTCATCGGTGAGCACGAGCGATTACGCTCTCGCGCCGCCCAGTTTTTCGACCGCTTTGAGACTCAGCTACGTCAGGTGTTGCGCGACGGCAGGCAGGAGGACCCTGGCCTCATTCCACCGGGATCGGTATCCAGCCTCGCAAACCTGCTGATGGCGGTGGCAGAAGGGCGGATGGCCCAGTTTCGTCGCTCCGGATTTACCCGCTCGCCGGTGGAAGGCTGGAGCGAACAGTGGCGGGACCTTGAGCGGGCTGTTTTCAACCGGCCTTCCGATTCCGGTTCTGAACTCCCTTAGGCCAGAGATGCCGGCGCGAACCATCGATCAGCACGGTCAGGTGTCTCTCGACGGGACAAACGTTCCCTTCAAGCTGGTTCGGGTCGCACGGCGCAAGAACGTTCACGTGCTGGTGGACGATGAGGGGAGCCTTTCGGTGCGCGCACCCTGGCGCTTTTCCCTGAAGCTCGCGCAAGCAGCAATCGCCGATCATCAGCAATGGGTTGTAAAGAGGCTGCGCTCTGTGGCCGAGTCGCGTCGTCGCCGGCCCGCGCTCGTTTCCGGAAGCGAGCTCCCGCTGCTGGATGAACGCCTCACCCTCAAGATATGGATCAACGCTCAGCTTTCGCTGCTTCCGCAGGCCGATACGTACCTCCGCAGACGCGGGCAGGGGCTAGAATCTCTGGCGCGGCGAAACGGAACCGTATTTAGAAACCGAAAGCGTTTGTGCGTAGAGCTTCACAGCCTCAAGCCCGGCCTGGTGAGGGAGCTTCTGGAGGCCTGGTTCCGGCAGCGTGCCGCGGAGAGACTTCCCGATAGACTGAATGAATTAGCACAACGCCTGGGCGTCGAGCCGGCGCGGGTTCAGATCCGGGCCCAGAAAAGCCGCTGGGGAAGCTGCTCATCCGCCGGCGACATCAGTCTTAACTGGCGGCTGGTGTTGCTACCGCTCAAGCTCGCCGACTATGTCCTAGTTCACGAGCTTTGTCATCTGAGGCATATGGATCACTCCAGGGACTTCTGGAGGCTTGTCGCCTCACTGATTCCGGACTACAGCAAAAGACGCGAGCGCATCGCGCAATTGCAGCCTCGGCTTGCGCTCTGACAGCGTTTGAATTGTGAGGGTGGTGCTGTGGTGGCGCTCGATACGGGGTCGCGCGCACCTGTATGGTGTTACCGGGCTTTTAGACGTCTGAAGTGGGCCAGTTCGTCTTCGAAGCGGGCGTTGATCAGCTCCCTCTCCTGCTCACGTTCCTTAATGAAATCTTTCTGCTCCGAAATCTGATGTTTGACGTCCTCAATTCTGGTGAGGGTGTCTTCAGAAACTTGCTGCCCGCTCCGCTCTTGATTGGCGGCCTCCTGGATGTGCTCCACCAGCTTTTCTTTCAGCTTTTTGACCAGATGCTCGGCGTGTGCAATACGTGAATCGATGGACGCCACCTTCCCTTTATGGGCAAGGCGCATGTCGAATTCGGTGGCATAGGTCGCAAGCAAAATCCGATCGCGTTTTGCCTGCTCTTGATCGAGCTTGCGCTGCGCTTCCAGGCGTTCCCGCTTCTGGCGCTCCGCCTCGATCTCCTCGGGTGTCTTGGCGCGCTCATTGGTTTTTATCTTAAGGCCGCGCTCGTTTATCTCGTCGTGCCCCTGCTGCGCGTATTCTGGCGGGACAATGTTGCCGCACTCTCTTACGCCTTCATTATTGGTCCAGCACTTGATCTTCGCCGCCTGCACTCCAGGCGGGGCGAGTAGCAGCAGCGCGGCGACGACAAGCGGGCTCCAGCGAGCGATACGTATGCTTTTAATTTCCATAGCGTGTCTTTGGACCCCGTCGAATTTACTCGTAGCGCTCCGTAGAGGCCAATCCCCCGGGGGCGTCTTCTTAAACCCGTGTCAATCAAGTATAGGAGGTCCTCCGGGAGTGCCAATTGAGCCCGTTCACACTTTGGCCAATCGCCCCCGGCCCGGATGGGAGCCTTCAGCCCGGTCTCGTCGCGCCGTATTCCCGACGGTAAGCACGGACACGTTCGAGGTCCGCGGATCGGTCCTTGTCGGTCTCCAGAAAGGCCACCAGATCGTCCAAGCCCACGATACTCAGCACACGCAGCTTGAGATCCTCCTCGATGGCCTGGATGGCGGAGCGATCGTCCGGGCCCCGCTCCTGTCGATCCAACGAAACCACGATGGCGGCGGCGCGGGCGCCACCGTTGGATATGATGCGCACGGATTCCCGAACCGAGGTTCCGGCCGAGATCACGTCGTCCACGATGAGCACCTCGCCCTTGAGCCCCGCGCCGATGATGGAGCCACCCTCTCCGTGGTCCTTGGTCTCTTTACGGTTGAAACAGTACGGGGCGTCGCGCGAGAAATGCTCGCTCAATGCAACCGAAACGGCAGCAACAAGAGGGATCCCCTTGTATGCGGGTCCGTAAAGCATGTCGTATCGGATCCCGGATGATTCGATTGCGCGGGCGTAATGTTGTGCCAGCCGGGCCAGCTTAGCCCCGCTGTCGAAGAGCCCGCTGTTGAAAAAATATGGACTCCTGCGTCCGGACTTCAAAACAAATTCGCCGAAGCGAAGCACATTACAGCGAATTGCAAATTCAATGAACTCTTTCTTGTGATCGTCCACGTGAACCTTATAAGCCCGGATTCGAACGGCTACGTCTTGTACGCGGTGGGGTATCATATCGGTCATGCATTGACGCTGCCAGACGGCGTATTTCTTGAAAAACCGCCAAGCGAACTACAACAACGTAACGGTGCGGATACTCACCCTCAACGTCAACGGCATCCGCGCGGCGGCGAGGAAAGGCGTTTTCGATTGGATTGGACGCCAGCGCGCGGACGTCATCTGCCTTCAGGAAGTTCGCGCGCAGCAAGCCCAGCTCGAAGGCAGCGGCTATCGGCTGCGGAATTATCACTGCTATTACGTCGACGCCGAGCGCAAGGGATACAGCGGGGTGGCGATATTCTCCAGACGGCGCCCCAGGCAAGTCGTCAGGGCCCTTGGTTGGCCTGAGTTCGACCCGGAAGGGCGATTCGTCGAGGCCCGGTATCGGAGTTTGAGCGTGGTCTCTCTTTACGTTCCTTCGGGAACTTCCGGAGATTCGCGACAAGCCCTGAAAATGGAGTTTCTCAATAGACTCGACGGTTTGCTCCGAAAATGGAGACGGAGCGATCGCGAATATCTTATTTGTGGTGATTTCAATATCGCCCACAAGCCGATCGATTTGAAAAACTGGCGCGCAAACCAGAAACACTCCGGCTTTCTGCCCGAAGAACGCGAATGGATGGACTCGCTGTTTGACCGGATCGGGTTTGTCGACGCGTTTCGCAAAGTTGATCCGCGGGCCGACCGCTACACCTGGTGGTCGAACCGTGGGCGAGCCTGGGAGAAGAATGTCGGCTGGCGCATCGATTACCAGGTGGCGACGCCCGCTCTCGGCGCCGCGGCGAAGAGGGCGCGCATCTACACTCGTGAGAGATTCTCCGACCATGCGCCGCTGATCATGGATTACGACTGGCAGCTCGAATGACCGGGCCGCTTCGGCGGCCCGCGGAAAGTACCCACGACGATACCTCCAAAAATGAGACCGGGGGCGCACTTCCGGCGACGCTCCAGACCATAAAAAATGCTACATTTATTGTTTCCGTAAGGGAAATTTTCCTGAATCTCATGCTTGACGGAAACGCGGCGCGATTCGTTGCCGCTCAGGTTCTTTCGGGGAAGTCGAAATAAAAAGGCATGCAACGAGGTTGAAGTCATGGGCGTGCTCGATGAGCTAAAACAACAGGCCGAGAAAGCACAAGCTAGGCTCAAGGAGCAAGAAGCGAGTCGAGACGGTCAACGCTCAAACATCGAGCGTAGCCTGATGAAGCGAATGGACGATCTTCATGCCTACTTCAAGGAGTTTCAGCAGCAACTGGCTCTCGTCAATCCCGAGATCACGAATGATTTCTACATCACCGATCTATGCACGCTAATGGGGCTCAAGCAAGGCGCCTATCAGGTAACGAGCGACAGCTCGGGCCACGTGCACAAATTTACTTTCCACTATGCCTTAATTGGAAGAGGCATGCGCGAAGTCAAGCTTCCTAACAGGCTTGTTGCCGAGCAGAAGAAGGAAACTTTGTGGCGATATGGGTTCAAGTTCAAGCTGAAAGAATATTCCCCAAGCCGCTGCTCGCTGCTGATAGAGGCGTATGTGCCCGTTTCTTTCGAGTTCGAGCCGGATGTGGAACGCGCGGCGATTCGATTGAAGGTCAAGAACAAGCCGATGCCTGGGGTTTCGACTTATACCTATGATGCAGATCAGATCGACGCCGAGTTCATGGACGAAACGGCGAAATACATCCTCGACAAGGCCAACAGCTTCGACGAGCTGAGCGGTAATACCGTGCCGGAAGATACACTGGTGCGAATTCGCCAGCAGCTTAAGCGTGAGAAAAAGAAAGGCCGGGGCGCCAAGCCGAGCCTGACCGAAAAACTCTTTCGTAAGAAAGCGTAAGCGCTTTTAAAGTCGGATCAAGCCGTCCCCTCTACTCTTAGCCACTCGGGTAGCCGTTTAGGCTGGTCGACGGCGATGCGTTTGTAACGCCCTGCTTTTCCGTGGATGATCCGCATCCGGCCGCAGGAAACACCGAATTCCTTTGCCAGAAAAGTCTTCAGTCTTTGGTTCGCGGCGTCGTCTACCGGCGGCGCACTCACCCGCACCTTGAGGCGGCCATCCTAAATTCCGGCGATCTCATCCCGGCTCGCCCGTGGCTGCACCCGGAGCTCAAGCACCAGCGTGTCATTCTCGAAGTGCCAGGCGGTTTTACTCAAGCGAAGTCAGAAAAATGGCAGCGCCATGTCGCGGATCGGCCTAACAATCAAAATGAGGGCGAGCTGCAGCGCGATTAGCACCAGCAAAGGAGAGAGATCAACGCCCGAAAAAGGAGGCAGCAGCCGCCGTGCCGGTCTAAGTAGCGGCTCGTTGATCCTGAAGACGAGCACCGTGATCGGGTTGTGGGCGTGAGGGTTCACCCAGCTCAATACGACCTGCACGATTATGGTGAAGAAGAAAAGGTAAATCGTCAGCTTGATCAACTCGGCGACGGCGAGAATGCCGATTCCTGCGGCGCTCGGCGGCTTTCCATGGATGACCTGGATCAGCCAGATCTCGGCGAACTGGAGCGCGAACATGAGCACCACGGCGGCAACATCAATGCCGGCGAGACCGGGAATGATTCGGCGCAGCGGACCTAAGGGCGGCTGGGTTGCCTTGACGATGAACTGGGAAATGGGGTTGTAGAAGTCCGCCCGCACCAGCTGCAGAAGAAAGCGCAGCAGCACGACCAGAATGTACAACCCGAACAGTGTCTGAATCAGCAGCGTGGCCGCGTCGGAAGCATAAGGGTTGCCCATCAGCCGCTTCCCAGCTCGTCGCCCAGGGAGACAGCCCGATCCCGGGCGGCCTTGAGCGCCTGGCGGAGGATGGCCTCGAAGTCGCCGGCGTTGAGCCGTTTAAGCGCCGCCTCGGTGGTTCCGCCTGGCGAGGTCACTTTCCGGCGCAGCATTTCAGGCGACTCTCCCGTTTCACTCGCCATCCGCGCCGCGCCGAGCGCGGTCTGCAGGACCAGAGCCCGTGCCGTTTCCCTGCTCAAACCTAGTTCCACGCCAATGCGCTCCATCAGCTCCATGAGGTAAAAGTAGTAGGCTGGCCCGCTGCCAGAAACCGCGGTCACCGCGTCCAACAGGGACTCGTCCTCCACCCACACCGTAATGCCCACGGCGCGAAGGATGTTCTCGGCACGGCTGCGCTGCTCTGCGCTGACGAATACGTTGGCGAACAGCGCGCTGGCCCCGCAGCCGAGAAGCGCCGGGGTATTCGGCATGGTGCGCACGATGGCGGCGTCGTAATTCAAGCCCCGGAGTATGTCCCGCTCCCGCACGCCGGCGGCGATGGATACCAAAAGCGGTGCGGTTTGCTTGGCGGACTTCGCAATGTCCGTTAGCACCGCCGACATCACCTGGGGTTTGACCGCCAGCACCACGGTTTCGGCGCGCCGCACCGCCAGATTGTTGTCGCCCGTGGTATTTACCCGGAACCTGTCCTGGACCTGCTCGAGCTTATCGGCCTCCACGTCGGTGACCCAGATCGCGTCCCTCGGGTGCCCGTCCGCCAACAGGCCGCCGACGAGGCTGGTGGCCATGTTTCCCCCACCGATGAATGCAATGGTGTCGCTGGTCATTCCGTGAAACTTGACGGTTAGAGCTCTGACGAGCTCGTGACGTGATCTCCGAAGGCGTGTCCTTTTACGTACAGCGGGGCCATTATGGGCAATTCCGCGCGGGGCGGAAACCACGGCCAGCGCGTGATCGTCGGCGACAGCCTTACCTTAAACTAGGCGCCAATTAGGAAGCGGATTAAATTCATGTACCAATCAGATGTCCGCCGGGCTGCGGAGGGTTGCGTCGCCGCGGTGCTGCCCGCCGTTGCAATTATCGTTGTTCTGACGCTCATGCGGCCCGCGGTTTCAGCCGAGCACGAAACCGCGGGCAATTTCGGCGAGCGCGCGGCGGATACCGTCTACGACGTCTGGTTCATGCTCCGCCAGGCGGAGCAGGGCGACGCCCGCGCCGCCTTCGTGCGGGGCACCCGTTTCGCTTCCGGTCGTGGCGCGGCCCGTGATGACGGCGAGGCGTTTCGATGGTTCGAGCAGGCTGCCGAGGGTGGCCTTGCCGAGGCTCAATTATAACCTGGGCGTCATGTATGCCAGCGGCCGCGGCGTGGTGCGAAACATGGCTGCCGCCGCCCGCTGGTACAAAGAAGCCGCCAACCAAGGTATCGCTGAAGCACAGTTCAATATCGGCACGCTCTTTGCGCTCGGCGCGGGCGTGGAGAAAGACGAGATTCGCGCTGCCGAATGGCTTCAAAGGGCCGCGGATAAGGCGTTGCCGCAAGCCCAGTTCAATCTGGGTGTTCTGCACGAGCACGGGCGCGGGCTCCGTATGGATACGCGCATGGCCATGTCGTGGTACCGGCGTGCTTCCGAGCAAGGCTTTCAGCCGGCCAAGCAAAGGCTCGAAGCTCTGGAGGCGAAATTCAACGTCCCTGCGGAATCGACCCCGCTTCAGCCCGTCGTCGAGCAGACCACCGGCGCCAGCGCTGAAGGCGGTTCTGCTGCCAAGTGGCTATCCGCTCTCGATCCCAATCAGTACACGCTTCAACTTTTGAGCGACACCGAGGAAAGCAGCGTGCGCCGCTTCGTGGTTGGGAACGTGGATCCCAGTCAGGGTGGTTATTTCTCGTCGCGCATCAAGGGCGGCGTGTGGTATTCGGTCGTGTATGGCGTCTATCCCGACTGCGATTCCGCCCGGGCGGCTTTGGAACGGCTGCCCGCGTCACTGCGTACGCTCAAGCCCTGGATCCGAAAGGTTAAGTCGATTCAAAAGCAGATGTATCCCTGAGTAGGATACTCGCCGCTCACAACAGCATTGAATCTTAATCCCGGGCGCCGAAAATTGCGGTTCCGATTCGAATCCAGGTGGCGCCCTCTGCGATCGCCGCCTCCATGTCGTCGGTCATTCCCATGGAAAGCGTATCCAGGTCGAAGCCTGACTGATTGAGTTCGAGCATCGCCTGCTTAAGTCGGCGAAACGGCAGCCGTTGCGCCTCTAGGCCGGTGGCAGGCTCCGGGATGGCCATCAAGCCGCGTAGCCGCAGGCGTGGCAGCGCGGAAACGGTGGAAGCAAATTCCTTGAGATCCTGTGAACGGATCCCTGACTTGGTCGTCTCACCGCTCACATTCACCTGTATGCAAACTTCCAGCGGAGGCATCTCCCCCGGCCGCTGGTCATTGAGCCGCCTGGCAATTTTGACCCGGTCCAGGCTGTGTACCCAGGCGAAGGCTTCAGCGACTCCGCGGGTCTTGTTCGACTGAATCGGACCAATGAAGTGCCATACGATGTCGAGATTGCGAAGCGCCTCGAGCTTTGTACGGGCCTCCTGAAGCTGGTTCTCGCCGAAATCCCGCTGGCCCTCGGCAAAGGCGGCGGCAACGGCTTCGGCTGGCTTGGTCTTGCTCACAGCCACCAGGCCCACGCTGCCTGCTGGGCGCTGGTAGCGCCGCTCCAAATCCGAAATTCTCGCTCTTAGCGCCCTGAGCGCAGTGGCAATCTTCTCCAACGCTTAAGTCTCCAGTTTCCGCCAGCGTCCGTTCCCGGGGCGCGCTGTGGAGGGAGGTGCGGCGCGCCCGGGCCCTGCGTCAGGGCGGGCCCCCAGATTTGTGCCCCCCGGAGCCTAGACTATACTTTTTTGGACATTTTTCGCTTTGTCTACGGAGCCCTCAAACAGGAGCTGGAGTCGCTTTTTTGTCATAGCTAGGGCCAGCAACTCAGGAATACCAGGAACCGGCAATGGATATTGGTGAACTTCTCGCTTTCGGTGTAAAGAACGGATGCTCAGACCTGCACCTTTCAGCAGGCCTGCCGCCGATGATTCGGGTCGACGGCGACGTTCGCAGAATCAACGTGCCGGCCCTTGACCACAAGACGGTCCATGATCTCGTGTACGACATCATGAACGACAAGCAGCGCAAAGATTACGAGGAGTTCCTGGAAACTGACTTTTCTTTCGAGGTGCCTGGACTTGCGCGTTTTCGAGTAAATGCGTTCAACCACAATCGAGGCGCCGGCGCGGTGTTTCGCACAATCCCGTCAACGATATTAACCCTGGAAGATCTCAAGGCCCCTTCCATTTTCAAGGAGATATCCGAAACGCCGCGGGGAGTCGTGCTGGTCACCGGTCCGACCGGCTCCGGTAAATCGACGACCCTCGCGGCAATGGTCAACCATAAGAACGAGACTGAGCACGGCCACATACTCACAGTCGAAGATCCCATCGAGTTTGTGCACGAAAGCAAGAAGTGTCTGATCAACCAGCGCGAGGTGCATCGCGATACGCTGGGGTTCAACGAGGCTTTGCGATCGGCGCTGCGTGAAGATCCTGACACTATCCTGGTGGGTGAAATGCGTGACCTCGAGACCATACGGCTCGCGCTTTCTGCGGCCGAGACTGGACACCTTGTATTCGGTACGCTGCACACGAGCTCGGCGGCAAAGACAATCGACCGGGTCGTTGACGTTTTTCCGGCCGAAGAGAAGGACATGGTTCGCGCCATGTTGTCCGAGTCGCTCAAGGCAGTGATATCCCAGACCCTGCTGAAGAAAAACGGCGGCGGACGCGTTGCCGCGCACGAAATCATGATCGGCACGCCCGCTATCCGAAATCTCATTCGAGAGAATAAGATTGCGCAAATGTATTCAGCTATTCAGACCGGGCAACAGCTCGGAATGAAAACGCTGGATCAGGATCTCCAGCGGCTTGTGAAAGAGGGGCTTGTTTCCCGCCAGACAGCAATGGCCAAGGCCGCAAACAAGGATTCAATCTAGGTCTAAGCACCTGGACTGTAAGCCGCTCACCGGAGCGTAACAATGGAAAGAGACCAGGCTATAAAGTTCATGCTTGACCTGCTCAAGCTGATGCGACAAAGGAACGCGTCAGACTTGTTCATTACTGTCGGATTCCCTCCGGCGATGAAAATCGACGGAAAGGTCACGCCGGTTTCCAAGCAGGCTCTGACTCCAGACAATGCGAAGGCGCTGACCTACGCAATCATGAACGACCGACAGCTCAAGGAATTCGAGGCATCAAAGGAATGTAATTTCGCTATCGCTCCACCCAACATGGGCCGTTATAGATGTAACGCCTTCGTTCAGCAGAACAGTCCGGGCCTCGTAGTTCGAACAATTACTACAGAAGTTCCGGACCTGGACAAGTTAGCGCTGCCGGAGGTGATGAAAGACGTCATCATGAACAAAAACGGGCTGGTGCTGATGGTGGGTGGTACCGGTTCCGGTAAGTCGACCAGTCTAGCGGCGATGCTCGATTATAGAAACCGCAACAGCTACGGACACATTATCACGATCGAAGATCCCATCGAATACGTTCACCCCCATAAGAACTGCGTGATTATGCAGCGGGAAGTGGGCGTGGACACTGAGGATTGGCACATTGCGTTGAAGAACAGCCTGCGCCAGGCGCCTGACGTCATACTGATTGGAGAGATCCGGGACCGGCAGACGATGGAATTTGGCATTCAGTTCGCCGAGACCGGTCATCTGGCCTTGGCTACCCTGCACGCTAACAATGCCAACCAGGCTCTCGACCGCATTATCAACTTCTTTCCTGAGGACCGAAAGCAGCAGCTTCTCATGGACCTCTCCTCGAACCTCCGCGCGGTGATATCCCAGCGCCTGATCAAAAGGCCGGACAGAGAGGGCCGTGTGGCGGCGATCGAAGTCATGCTGAACACGCCGCTGATAAAAGATCTCGTGCTCAAGGGGGAATTTCAGAGCATCAAGCCGATCATGCAAAAGTCGAAGGAGCTGGGGATGCAGACATTCGACATGGCATTGTTCGATCTTTACGAGTCGGACCAGATCTCATACGAGGATGCTATTCGATACGCCGATTCTCAAAACGAGCTGAGGCTTAAAATCAAGCTGGAAGGCAAAGCGGCGAAGTCCAAGGACGCCATGGAGGGTCTCGACCACCTTTCCCTGGAGGAGTCGAACGAAGGAAAGAATCGGATGATTCGCTGACTCCGGTCATCCGGTCACCGACCGGCGTCTTCTGTAGGCGGAGTCGGTGTGCGAAATCAGACTTTTGTGGCGGATCCGCGCTGGCGTCAAAGACCATCAGGGTCTAACTTTCCCAATGAAGATTCAATAACGAGATACGCGGGGGGATCTCATCACGGTGTGGTGGACGCGAAAAAAGTAAGTATTCGAGACAGAAATGCCAATTTCTTTCCCTTGACTTGAGCACCCCCGAAGGAAACCGATGGACATCCAGCCTTACCTGAAGCTGATGGTGGAAAAAAACGCTTCGGATCTTTTTTTCACCTCGGGTGCTTCCGTGAAGATCAAGATCGACGGAAACGTTCAGTCAGTTGGAAAAACAGAGCTTACGCCGGAGCTCTGCCGCGCGGCCGCCCTCGGGATCATGAACGACAGGCAGCGGTCGGAATTCGAAGAAACGATGGAATGCGATTTCGCGATTGTGTTGCCGGACAAGAGCGCCCGCTTTCGGGTAAATGTTTTTCGACAGCGTGGCGAGGTCGGAATGGTGCTCCGGCTGGTGCCGGTTAAGATTCCAACGCTGGCCGAGTGGGACCTGCCGGAGGTCCTCGCCAGAATCATAATGGCGCGCAGAGGCATGGTGCTGATGGTGGGCGCCACGGGTTCGGGCAAGTCCACCACCCTAGCAGCGATGCTCAACCATAGAAACGAACACCAGGCCGGCCACATTCTCACCATCGAGGATCCGATCGAATTTTCCCACCCCAATAAACGATCCATTGTCAGTCAGCGCGAGATTGGAACGGACACCGTGTCTTACGCGCGGGCTTTGAAGGCAAGCATGCGAGAAGCGCCGGACGTGGTTCTCATCGGAGAAATTCGCGATAGGGAAACCATGGAAGCCGCGCTTGAACTTTCGAACACGGGGCATTTGGCCATCGCGACTCTGCACGCTAATAACGCAAATCAGGCCATGGAGCGTGTGGTCAATATGTTTCCTCAGGATCTGCACAAGCAGCTGTTCATGGATTTGTCGCTGAATCTTCGTGCCGTCATCTCACAACGACTCGTGCCCGACGTCAGCGGCAAGCGCTGCGCCGCCATCGAAGTAATGCTGGTCACGCCTCATATCGGTGAGCTCATCCTCAAGGGCGAGCTGGATGAAATAAAGCAGGCGATGACAGAAAGCGGGGCAAGCGGCATGCGGACCTTCGACGACGCCCTTTACAGCCTTTACAAGGAGGGCCGCATCACGCTGGAAGAAGCGCTCAATAACGCGGATTCCCGCAACAGTCTGGAAGCAAAAATCAACTTCGGCTGATTTAAGCCTTGCTATTGACTCTGCTCACGCGCGGTGAGCGCCTCGACGCGTTCCTCGGTGGCGGGATGCGAGGAAAGATAGTCGAGCACGCCGCTTTCCGAACCGCCGTGGGAGTCTGACAGCCGCTTTAAGATGTTGGCCAGATGGAGTGCCGGTACGCCGTGAGCGCGCAGCGTCTCGGCGGCGAAGAGATCGGCTTCCCGCTCAAACTCCCGGGTATACTTCTGCTGCACAAGGAAAGTCGGCAGGGTGGCGGACAGTCCGGCAATGGAGCTCAAGTCTCCGAACAATCCCGCCACCAGCAGCGCTGTCATGGAGTTTTGGAGGATTTGCCGAAGGATATGGCGATGGTGCACGTGGCCGATTTCGTGGGCCATGACTGCGAGCAGCTCTTCGTCTTTTTGCGCCAGCTTTACCAGATCGTCGGTCATGATGACGATCCCCGACGGCAGCGCGAAGGCGTTGGCGCCGAGCCGCGGACTGGAGCGGAGCTCGAGTCGGGATTCCGGACTGTCAGCATCGCCGTTCGACAGCGACTGAAACAAGCCTCGCAGCTTCGACTGGGTCGACGACTCAAGCGTAGTAGGTCGGAAAAGCCCACGGTCGAGGGTCTGCAGGCCCTCGCGTCCCAATGCGGATTCCACTCCCGGCGGCAAGGCAAAAGCCACCTGACGCGCCAGCAGAGGAATACCGAATTCGATGACGCTGAAAACAACGCCCAGGCAGACTAAAAGGGCGGCGAATGCCGTCGTGTAGCGCCGCTCCAGAAGGTGAAGAAAGCGATTGCCCTCATAGCCTCCAAGTTGCTGAATGGCGGCATCGATGGCGTCGTTGTCGGCTACCTCCAGGCGAGCACCGTCGGGAAGATAAATGTAGCGGGGCGTGTTTCCGAGCCGGGACGAAATTCTCAGCTCCGGGTATTCGAACGCCCGGTCGAGGTTCTCGCCTCGGATTTCCACCCGGCCCCGCGGCGTGAATACAAGGTCGGCCGCACGCCGTGCTGATGATTGGCCGTCGTAGTAAGCCGCGGAAACCTGAATCACAGTCCCAGATCTAGATCCAGCGCTTCGCCCATCTCCTCGCCGGTTGCGGTGAGCCGTTCCCGCTGGCTGGCGGCGAAGCCGTCCAAAGACCCGGCGGCCAGTAACGAAAGGCAGGAGAGCCTGTAACGCACGATGCGCACTCTGGCCCACGGAATCATCATACCGACGCTGAGCACGATCACGACAATATTGCTGAACTGGATCCAGAGGACCCGCATCGGGGCCATGCGCATGTCCAATCTTAGGCCGGCGAGCTTAATGTGCTGAAACACGTAATTGGTGATGAGCGTCTGCACCACGATGGCGGTGCCCATGAAGACAGCCAGAACCGCCAAATTGATTGCCAGGGAAAAAAAGATAAAAACCCTCGCCGTTTCGGGATCGCCGGGCTTCATCTCCGGATTCCCGAACATGCTCGATATTGCCGCAAGGCCGCCAAACATGAACATCATGACAAACAACAGGCCTAAGACGGCCAGTACCGCAATAACGTACACGAAATAGAAGTAGCGTCCGCTGCCGTCGAACTCGAACGATGTTTCGCCATAACGGCTGCGCTCGACCATGAATCTCTTGCGCAAATAGATGGCGTAGGGATAGGCGAGCCCCAGGGTGAATACGGCAAAGATCGTCCACAGGATGTAGAAGCGAAATGCTTCGCCGTATTTGCCGTCGAAATGGAACCGCAGGTTACGGTAGCTCGAATATCTTGCGTTGAAGGCAAGCGCCTGGATCACTACCCACGGAAAAATGAACACCAGCCCCAAGCCCATAATGACGGCAACCAGGGGCACGTACACGGCAACCAACTGGTATACGAGCAACACAGAGACGACCAGGATTCGGCCCTTGAGAATACTGACCGGGTTAGCGGTGTACTCGAAGCTCGCGCCGTCTAGCGTAGTGCTGCCGTAGAAATATTGCTTGTTCCGGACTTTCGCCCAGGCGGAATAAATACCGAGGGTGAGGATTGAAAGAAGGACGTTGACGATCCAGATGCGAAAGTATTCGCCTCCCGTTCCTGAGAATTGGAACCGGAGGCATTTTGGATCCTCGCTATCAGTCGCTTCCGCCGGTGGGGCGGCGACCGGCGCTCTTTGAGGGAGTTCGATGGAAGCCATGAGAAATACCGCGTGCGTTTATTTGGGTGAATGGCGCCTCACAAGACGGATCCCTGATCTCAATTCCGGCACTTGACCTTCGACTCCAAGCGCTTGCGAGCGGCCTAGATAATGCCTTCGGATTTGAGCTTCTCGATGTCTTCGTCTCCAAGACCGAGTCTGTCCCTGAGGATCTCTTCATTGTGAGCACCCACTTCGGGTCCTGCCCACTCGGTGCGCCCCGGACTCTCAGACAGTATCGGCAAGATGGCGGGAATTTTTAGCTTTTTTCCGTCCACTAAGACCTGCTCGAACATGCCCCGGGCGTTGAAATGGGGGTCCTCAACCATATCGGCGACGTTGTAAATCGGCCCGCAGGGCACTTCTGCACGCTCCAGAATCTCGAGCACCTGGCTGGAGTCCAGTGTTGTGGTCCAGCGGGAGATGGCATCGTCCACCTCCTGCTGGTGGGCCACCCTGCCGGCGTTGTTGGCAAGCCGCGGGTCCGCGGCCATTTCCGGTCTGCCCGCCGCGGTCATCAGGCGGCGGAATATGGAGTCGCCGTTGCCGCCGATGATGACGTATTTGCCGTCGGCACAAGGGTAGGTGTTGGTGGGCACGATACCCGTAAGCGTGGAGCCGGAGGGTTCCCGTATGATCCCGGCGCCGTCGAACTCGGGCACGACGGCTTCGAGCATGTTGTAGACCGACTCGTAGATGGCCACGTCAACCACCTGCCCGCAGTCTTTACCTCGGTCCTTGCGGTGAAGCAGCGCCAGCAGCACGCCGACCACCGCGTGCAATCCCGCCAGGGTGTCGCCCAAGCTTAAGTTAGGCCGAACCGGCGGCTGTCCGGGAAAACCGTTGATATAGCGAAAGCCGCCGAAGCCTTCGCACACCGAGGCGAATCCCGGGCGGGCAGAATAGGGGCCGGTCTGGCCGTATCCGGATATGCGCGCGACCACGAGCTTGGGGTTTTCGGTTTTGAGCGCATCCGGATCGAGACCCCATTTTTCAAGCGTTCCCGGGCGAAAGTTCTCGATCAAGACGTCGGACTGGACGGCCAGGCGCCTTACGATGTCGCGGCCCTGTTCGCTTCTGAGGTTGACCGAAACGGACTTCTTGTTTCGACCCAGGCTCCGCCACCAAAGGGAGGTGCCCCCCTTTAGCACCCGCCAGTTTCTCAGCGCGTCGCCGCTGCCCGGGGGCTCGATTTTGATCACCTCGGCGCCGAAATACGCCAGCACACAGCCGGCGAAGGGTCCGGCGATGAGCTGCCCCATTTCCAAAACTCGAATTCCGCCTAGAGGCCGCGGAAGCTGATGCTTTTCCGAACCCATAGGTCGACTCAGCGGGCGAGCCTCTGCGAGTCGCCCAAAGCGCTCGCGGACTCTAGCTTGGAACGCAAAGATTCCAGATCGAAGGCGTAAAGCATCCGCTCGGCCTCCAGGCGCGAGTTCGCCTCGATGGTCGCACGGCGCACCTCATCGTCGCCGCGGCGAGAAAAGAACAGCACCATGCTGCCGTAAGACTCCTTTCCCACCGCCACGTCCCAGGTAACTCCGGCGCGGTCTTCAATGGAGCGCATGAATGGAGATTCTATTCCACCCCGCCGGCTTGATGCCCGTCGAAAACAACCGTTTCTCCGTCGAAAACGGGCCCGTCCACGCAGACGCGCTTCATCGCCGGGCCCTCGGGCGTGCGGATACGTACGGCGCAGCCGGCGCACCCTCCCACCGCGCAGGCCATGTACTCTTCCAGGCAAAGCTGCGACGGCAGGCTGTAGCTTGCCGCAAGCGTCTGGGTGACTTTGAGCATGGGGGTCGGTCCGCAGGCGAAAATCTCCACCTCGGCGCGGTCTTCGGCGGGCAGGGCGTCGAGCCAGGTCCTGGCCAGATCGGTGACGTAGCCTTCGTAACAGCCGGCAAATCCTTTAAGGCTCGAAAGCCTGCTCGCTATCCCCCAGTCGTCCATAAGCGGCATGCAGGCAATCACCCCTGGCGGCATGCCGGGTACCATGATCTGAGACGGCCGCAGCGAAAACGGAAACGGCACCTCGGATCCCATCAGCACCAGGGGCTTGGTTTGAGCGTCCAGATGGCGGAGCCGGTCGGACAGAAAGACCATGGGCGGAATGCCGACGCCGCCGCCGATAAGAAGCGGTCGGCGGCACCTGGCTGATGGTCGGAACGGAATGCCGATGGGCCCGAGCAGGCTTAATTTCTGTCCCGGCTCGGCGCCGGCCAGCAGCCGGGTACCTTCGCCCACGCGCTTGTACAGAAACTCGGCCCAGCCGGCGCGCGCATCTGTGCGCATCACCGACATTGGCCGTCGCATCGGAAGCATCTCGTCACAGCGAATATGTGCGAAGGTACCAGGCTCGGCGGCCGCGGCCAGTTTGGGCGCGTTGACTCGCAGCACGAACTGATCGCCGTCGAATGCATCGTTCGACAGGATTTCCGCGTCTTCGAGAAAAATGCTGCCGCGGTGCGCGTTAACCATTAGTCTTCGGTCGACAAGGCATTGAGAATCCGCGCCGAAGTCTACTATAGGAGGCCGCAGTAGAACGGTGGTTTTTCAGTCACCTCAAGTCAATCGAACCGGTGCGATGCGGTGACCCGGCGCTCAATCGTCGTTTTTAATCCGCGCCACTGGCTTTTAACCTCAAATTTCTGGTAAAAACCGCCGGGCCTCATTGTCGGCGAAACAACCTAGAGGCGAAGATTTTTGACCGAATCCGCTGTTCGGCTTTTTCACGTACTCGATCCGCGTCAGTTTTCCCGCCCGCTTTTGGACGAGCTGTGTGCGCTGACTACCCGGGTGCGCACCATTGCGAAGGCGCGTGAGGGGGCCCGGTCATTGCAGATGCTGCTCTCCAACAAACGCGCGATGCTGTATTTCACCCAGCCATCGACGCGAACATTCCTGTCGTTCAACAACGCCTGCCACGTGCTCGGTATCCGCACCAGTGAGATTCGGGATCCCTCGATCTCGTCAGAAGTGAAGGGCGAAAGCTTCGAGGACGGTATTCGCACGTTCAGCTCCTATGTCGACGTGATCATTATGCGCACTTGGGGAGAGGGCATGGCTGCACAGTCAGCGGCGCTCATGGACCGCATCCGGCGCCCGGTACCCATCATCAATGCCGGCAGCGGCAAGGACCAGCATCCGACGCAGGCGCTTTTGGATATCTACACGCTGGAGAGAAGCTTCGAGAACCGGGGCGGGATTGACGGCAAGGTGATCGGGCTCATGGGTGATTTAAAGCGCGGCAGAACCGCTCGCTCGCTGGCTTATCTAATGAAGAACTACAGCAAAGTGCGGCTCGTATTCATCGCCCCGAAAGCTTTTTGCATGGAGAGCCCGCTCAAAAAGCATCTCAGTGACAACGGAATCGAATATTACGAAACGGAAAAGCTCCTCGAAGTCATTTCGGAGCTCGACGCCCTGTACGTCACCCGCCTGCAGGCCGAATACGACACCGCCGGAGAGTCGAAAGGATACGATCACGCGCGCTTTACCATCGGGCTCGAAGAGATGAAAAAGCTTAAAACCGACGCCATAGTCATGCATCCGCTGCCGAGGGGTCCCGAACTCGATCCCCAGGTAGATTCGGACTCGAGAGCGATGTACTGGCGTCAGGAGCGAAACGGAATGTGGATGCGTGTCGCGCTGCTTATTAAGATTTTTGGCGTCGAAGCCGCGCTCGGCGAGCTTCCCTGAGCGCTTGCGTCAAGACGTATTCAAAGCTTTCCGCCGCTGGGCGCACATTGGAGGGAAAACCAGTCCTCGAGGATGATCTGGGCTGCTATCGGGTCGGCGCCCTGATCAACCCGGCCCTCAAGCTGAAGCCGGTTTCTTGCTTCACGCGTGCTCAGGCGCTCGTCAACCAGGTGCACCGGCATGCCGAAACGGCCCTCGAGCTGGCGGCCGAAGCGCTTGGCGCGGTGGGTCATCTCCTGCTCGCTGCCGTCCATGTTGAGCGGTAACCCCACCACCAGCGCGTCCGGGGTCCAGGTTTCAATCAGCTTGGCTATGGCTGGCCAGTCCGGGCGCTCCCGCTTGACGGCAACCGTTTCGAGGGGATTTGCGCTTCGGGTTTGCGTTTGCCCTACCGCCACGCCGATGCGTTTGAGTCCGAAGTCGAATGCAAGAAGTGTCCGGGGCCGCGCCTCGGTCACGCGTGACCCGCCTCACCTGAGAGGCGGTCGGGATCGACCCCGAGCAAGCGGGCGGCGCGATTCCATCGCTCCTCGTAGGGCGCGTCGAAGATGATGCTGCTGTCAGCGGGTCCGCAGAGCCAGGCGTTCTCCGACACCTCGCGCTCGAGTTGCCCGGCGTCCCAGCCGGCGTAACCGAGAGCGACCAATGCGCGGTCAGGTCCACGACCCTCGGCTACCGCGGCGAGGATATCCCGTGAAGTCGCGACCCCGATCTCTTCGCTTACCTTGAGCACGGAATCCCATTGACCCACTGGCGCGTGGAGCACAAATCCCCGCTCCCGCTGCACCGGCCCGCCCTGCATCACCTGCATCGCTTGAATGCCGGGG
>JBFHVA010000004.1:0-38977 GCA_041589735.1 Gammaproteobacteria bacterium
CCGTGGCCATCCTCTGTGGGCTACACAGCAGCGCGCTGGGCCCTTCGCGGTTTGCATGAGTCACTATGCCAAGATCTTGAAGGTACAGGAGTGTGCAGTTGTCACATCCTTTTTGGCCGTGTGGACAGTCCCTATTTTGAAAATAATCCGGGGGTGGCCGAAGCCATGCCCACAATTGCGAGAACGGTACGAATATTGTCCACCGATGAGTGCGGTCGCTTGATTGCGCAGCTCGCCGAAAACCCGAAGCGCGAGCGAATGCACCCTTTCGCGCTTCGGCTTTACGCCTCGGTGCATCGCGTAGCACCGGGACTTGTGCTTTGGTTGCTGAGGCGGACAGGCGCAAAGCGCAGGTTGAGGGCATCAAAGGAGTGATTTTATAGTCCCTTCATGTAGCGGGCAGCCCACGGTGAGCCGTGCTCTCGCGATCAAGTCCAAAGTTAAGCAATTCGGGAAGGATTCAACATGTACGACATTATCGCAACCTTCACAGCGGGAACCTTCTTCGGCGCTGCAATCTATATCTCGATAGCGCAACACCCGGCCGCACTTGAGGCAGGTGGCGCGATGCCGGGGACGTTTTTCCCCCTCATGTATCGTCGCGCCGCTCCTATGCAGATCGTGTTAGCTGTAGTTGGTTCAATCGCCGGTCTCATCGAGTGGTATTTTTCGAGTGCGCTGATCTGGTTGCTCGGATCAATTGCTCTGATATCAGTCATCCCGATAACGCTGCTACTCATTAAGCCGGTCAACGATGTTTTGCTTGACGATCAGACCGATCCAACTGCACCGGAAACCCTCGATCTGCTCGTGAAATGGGGTCGCCTGCACTGGATTCGAAACTTGGTGAGCGGCGTATCTTTCCTCCTCTATCTTGCCGGCGTAACAGCTGACTCGAATGTCGCCGGATAAACAGATTCCATTCCTTAGCTGACTTGAAACAGTTGGACAGAGAATGCCTCAGTGGCCTGGTCAGCCACTGAGGCGTCTCCGAATGGATCTGGCTATATTTGCTTCCCGGCTTATTGGGCAAACTTGCAGTTGCCCGTCTTCTTCCCGACGCCAGCTGCTCCTCCGCGCCCCCAGCCGATAATCTCGGCTTCGCCCTTGCATTTTATGCCCGTGTATTTTCCGGTTCCGCCGACGAACTCTATCGTGACCGGTGCCGGCCGAGTGTGCAGCCGATACGTCTCGTACAGCAAATCGCCGTCACTGTCCTCGTAAAAACACGCCCCGACTCCCTCGCGCATTCCTCCCATGGTTAAACCAAATTCCGCGCACTTGCCGGCCATATTGTTCATGAAGACAGCGCCGGCATCATTGATGGACACCATGTCCCCTCTCCAGGAGTTTCCCGAATCCTTTTCTCCGAGCTTGATATCCTCAGAGGATGTAGTGGCATAGGTGAAGGTCACCACGAATTCGAACTGCTTGGGCAACTCATTCGCGCTTACCGCGACGGATGCTCCGAGTGACATCAAAGCGGCAACCGTTGTGCATGATAATTTGTAGAGCAGCCTTCCAATCACTGAAATTCTCATTTTCAACCTCCTTCCCGGGGTTCATCACCCCAGAATAAAGCCGGTGCCTTGATTACAGGAGTATTCACGGAATGAGATCCTTTGAAACGCAGAATCAGGCCAACACAAGGAGCGTGACCGATTGCTTGCTGGAGATTCGGGGCATAAATCGAGGCCCCCGCCGAGCACGGTAGCGGGAAACCAGCGGGGGCCTCACGCACGTCGCTTACTAGGCGAGAGAAAGTCGAAATTGACTAATCGGATCAATCGCTCTGTACTGATTGCTGCCCCTCATAGTCGACTACGGTCATTTTTCCGTGGTTTCTGCCCCGGTAGTTCCCGCCACCCTTGATCCCGACGAAGCGCCCGGTGCCCCCGATGTACTCGTAGGACCCTTCAGAGACGTTGTAATCGCCTTCAGGTTTCGTCGTGCCTTGCCAGCGCACCGAATAGGTAGACCCATCCGAGAAGGTCTTGGTCATGTACCCGGAGGCCGTGCTGTTACCCTTTACCGAATCGAAGGTTCCCTTGTTGGCGATGACCGTGACCTCTCCATCGTCATGAAGCCCGACGCCCGTGTTCTCAAAGATCCCGATGACGTGTCCTTCAGAAACCTCAACCCATTCTGACTTCACCTGGTACTGGACGTTTCTACCCTTCGCGACTTTTTCAAGCGCCTGCGCTTGAAACGCCGCCATGCCGAGGGCCATGACTGAAAGAACCAAAGCAGCCCAAACTGGAAGCTTGGCCAAATTTGACTTATTCATGATAGATGCCTCCATTCTTTGGTGTGGGAATGGCTCCCACACCAGCGTGTCGCTAAGAATAGTGGCGGTCGCTGCAGGTGCAGCTCAAAGAAGGGAGGGCCGCTAACCCTTGAAATAGAGCCAGCCGCGCTCTTGGTGGAGCTTGGCCGGCAATATATACCTTATTGATCAAAAGTAAATAAGTAGTGGGGGGTCAAAATTTGAGGGTCGAATCCCTTGAATTCCAAGGCTCTGATTCTGCTCGCTAACCCGCCAAAACGCCGCTACGCTTTCAACTGAAGCGCGGTTTCGAACACACGCCATGAGCCTGATATTTATCTACGCCGCCAGCCTGGCCGTAACCTTTGTCGCCTGGTATCTCTGCCTTCTGATTCCGAATCGCCCGGCGCGTGGCGTTATACGCGCCGCAGTCATCGCGCTCCTCTGCTCGCCCGGAATTATCGTCGGTCACGGCGTCGGAGTCGCCCCGACCGTAGTCGCGCTTTACGTGCAGCCTTTTATATTCACCTACGTGCCGATACTGATTGTGTGGGTCATCGCACTGGGCGTAATTTTCGGCGTTCCGGCACTACGAAACGACCGCAGCCAATGGCCGCCTTCTGCCAAGGACATCTTTCTCGACTTCTATGCCGTGAAGTTGGCGTTGATCGGGCTCGTGACTGCAATGCTGATGTATTCGCTGATTTACGCCGATCAACGCCACGATCTGTGGGTAGAGCCGCTCAAGTACATGCTGTTTTTCTCCGCTGCGATCGTCAATCTGACGCTTTGCTATGGGGCGACCCGGACGAAGCAGGCGAAGCCCCTGGTGGTGCCGCTGTTCTTCTCGGCGCCGGTTTTGCTCGTGAGTCCGCCGAACGTCGCCCTCATGTGGTACGGTGGTGGTGCCATCGGCGGACTGATTGGGAGCGGCCAGCAACGAGTCGCCGTTTGGATCGCGCTCGGCGTCTTCGGACTCTTGTCCTTCAACTCGACGTTTCGAATTTACCTCGCGGCCACCGCACAGCCTCATGTCACCATCGGGGGCGGCATCGCGGGTAACGCCGCAATGGCGGCCCTGTTTGCCGCGCTGGCCGTCGTGCCCTGGTGGATGTTCAGGCGTCGCGCGCAGGGAAGTGCAAAAACGGCAAGGTCGGAACAGGACCAGACTGGCGTATAAGGACCGGATGACCAACCGGCGACTCCAAAACATTCCCCCTCAAAAGTGTCGCCTTCAATGCGACCGCTGCAGTAGGAAGTTTGTCAGCGCCTCGGTGAAAATCTCGGGTGCCTCCAGATGGGCGGCGTGCGCGCAGTTCGGAAGTACGCAAAGCTGCGACCGGGCAATGCGACGCATCATCGCGAGGGTATCCTCGAGGCTGTAGGAACGGTCGCGGTCGCCGCAGATCACGAGCACCGGAATTTCCAGCTCGCCTAGACGTTCGGAGACATCCCATTTCTGAAAATTCTCGATTGCCTTCATGGCGGCCGCCTGATTGGGCTCACCCGCCGCCGCCACGCAGAAGTCGTACATCGGGGCGCGCGCACCGTCAACGAACCAGGTTGCGGCGATGCGCTCGGCGGTGGCCTGGATGCCATCCAATCGGATCCGGTCCAGGGTCTCTTTAACGGTTTCAAAGCGCTTGGGCATCGTGCCCGTGCTGGCAGTGCCGTAGAGCACGAGCCTTTGGACTCTGGCCGAGTGGTCGAGCGCGGTCTGCAGCGCCACGCCGCCGCCCATGGAGTGCCCGAGCAGGGAAAAGCGGTCGACGCCGAGCTCGTCGAGTAGTCCGATTAGGGCATGGGAAAGCCCCGAGGTCGTCATTTCGGCGCGTACCTCAGCGCTGCCGGCGAAGCCCGGCAGATCGGGACAGATCACGTCGAAGAAATCGGACAGCCGCGCCGCCTGGGGGGAGAAGTATCCGCCCCCGCCGACGAAGCCGTGCTGAAGAACTACCGTTGGACCCGAGCCATATCGGCGGAAGTTCAGCAACCGCGTGAACCTATCTCGCCATCGCCGATGGCAGCCACAGGGCCAGGTCTGGAAACACGAGGATCAGTCCGATTAGACAGACCAGCGCGCCGATAAAAGGCAGACAGCCAAGGACGACGTCGTCGATACGCACCTGTCCTGGCGCGAGCCCCTGGATCACATAGAGATTGAGACCCACCGGCGGAGTGAGGACCGCGATCTCCATGGTGATGGTGTAGACCACGCCGAACCAGATGAGGTCGTAACCGGAGGCCGCGATTAGCGGATACAGCGTTGGCAGCGTGATAAAGGTCATCGAGACGGGTTCCAGGAACATTCCCACGATGACGTAGAACGCGATGACCATGGCGAGGATCATGTAGGGCGACAGCTCGAGCGCCAGGAAAACTTCGGTGAACTGCTGCGGGACGCGGTAGTACGTGAGCACGAAGCCAAACAAAACTCCGGCCGAAAGCAGCAGTCCCAGGTAGCCCATCGTTCGCAGGGTAGCTTTGAGCGCGTCTGCGAATCCGCTCCAGGTCAGTCCGCCAACAGTAAACGCCAGCGCGATGGTGATGAAGGCGGCAATAGCCGCAGCCTCCGTCGGCGTTGCGATGCCGGTGTAAATGGCGACGGTGATGACCGATCCGATGATGATCACGGGAACGATTGAGGAAAGGATTTGGAACAGCGTCAGCCGGCCGCTCTCATCCACCCGCGGAATGTCTTCGGGCTTTGCATAGCTCCAGGCAATGACGACCACCACGAACAGGCTGACCAGGATGAGGCCGGGGACGGCCCCGGCGATGAACAGCTCGCCGATGGAAACGTCGGTGACGATACCGTAGAAAAGCAGAATCAGGCTTGGTGGAATCAGCACGCTCAGCGTACCGCCGGCAGCGAGCACGCCGGAGGAAAGCTTTTTCCCGTAACCGAGCTTCAGCATCTCGGGCAGCGCAACGCCGCCGATGGTGAGTGCGCCCACCATGCTCGAGCCGCAGACGGCACCGAAACCCGCGCACGCGCCGATACTTCCGTAAGCCGCAGAGCCCGGGATCGGAACGCCGCGGTGCATAACCGCATACAGATTTGGACCGATATTGGATCGCGCGATGAGTTCCCCCAGCAGCACGAACAGGGGCACCGCCAGCAGAATGTAGTCGAACCACACGCCCCAGAGCTTGAGCTCCACGCTGATGAGCGAGGTGCTGAAATCCTGGATCCCCCAGAGAAAAGGCAGCGACGCGGCGGCCAGGGCGAAAGGAATCGGCAACCCGATGGAAATGAGGATCACCAGCAGCACGAGCAGACCGAGACCGACCTCGTACCATTCCATCGCTCAGTCCCGCCCGGACCTGTCACGCCCGTAAGCGATCAGCAGTTTGACCAACTTGAGAATGGCGTAGAGGTTGAATCCGATCAGCGCTAGAGCGACGGGCGCCCAGAAATACACCTTTGGCCAGGACAACACCTCCGAGGCGGCTCCGGAGGAGAACGAACGCCAGGTCGCGCTGCAGGCCGACAGTCCAAAGAACAGGCCGACAAAAATCATGACGCCGAGGTTGATGATCTCGATGAACTGTTGTTTCCGACGGGAAAAACGTTCCGTAAGCAGCGTTACCTTGGGGTAGGCATCGGTCATCAGCGCGTATCCCAGTCCCGCAAACGCCACCGGCACCAGAAGCAAGGCCGTGGCCTCGGTCACGTAGCGATCCGGATCATTCATGATGTAGCGCATGAACACGCCGTAGGAGATCCAGAAGGTCTGGACCAGGACGATCGCGGCGCCCATGACCATCAGCGCGATGCTCAAGCGCGTCGCCGCCCGATAAAGCGTTTCGATGGTGCCGGTCACGTTATTCAGCTTTGAGGGTAAAAAGACGGCCGGGCGACGAGAGCGCACCCGGCCGTAGCCTCACTCGCTTCAGCTACCGAGAGTAACTTTTGATGGTTCCGATAAGCTGCTCGGCCGTGTCCTTGGGACAGGTATTGAGCAGCTCCTTGTTCCAGTCCGGCTGAATGTTGGCCACCAGTCGCTTGCTCTCCGCAAGCGGAAGTGAAACCGCTGCGCCGCCACCCTTCATGACCGCATCGCCAACGCGCTCGTTAACCCACGCCTCGTACCGCGGCTTGAGCCAGATTTCAGTTTCGCGGCCCGCGGCCAGCACCGCCTTCTGATCGGCGGCGCTCAGCTTGTCGAACTTGTTCTTGTTCATCATGTACATGATGTTGCCGTAGAAAAGACTGGCGTTGACCATATACGGCATCACTGTCCAGAGCTTCCACGAACTGTAGGTCGCGACACCCATGTTGATGCCGTCCACCACGCCGCGCTCCGCCGACTGGAAAACTTCCTTCGGCGCGACGAACACGGGTTTTCCGCCCCACTTCTCGATCATCATGCTCACCAGCGGGCCGATGCTTCGCACCTGCTGGCCCTCGAGCTTGGAAATATCGGCCACCCGATTCTTGAACCACCACTCCTGATCGTAGGAATAATTGGATGAGAAGACGTTGACCAGCCCCATCTTGGCCGCTTCGTCGGCCAGGATTTCGGTGATCCTTGCGTCCATCTCGATCTGCTTTTCCAGGTCAACCACCGCGGGGTAAAAGGCTCCGGCGCGGTAGCAGGGAAGCCGCTTGTCCGCCGAGATCCAGGCGACGTCGGCGACGCCGCCGACTACCGCGTCCACGCCGTCGGCCCAGCCGTGCAGAGTGGCGGAGGGAAAGATTTCAACCTCTACCCTGCCCTGGGTCTTCTCTTTGACCAGATCGGCGAAGTGTTTGAAACCCTCGTAGCGGATGTCGACCTCATTGACGTAGGTCGAAAGCCGGATCTTTTCAGCCGCCGAGACGCTCACAGCCGGCGTCAACATGGCGCCAGCCAGTGCAGCGACGCCGATAGCGGACGCTGCGGTTCGAATTGCTTTACGCATTTTCATTTCACTCTCCTCCGTCAGTTCTTAATCTTTCAAATGCCGCCGGTTTCTGTGCCTTTTTCTTGGAATCTTTGGCGCCGTCTCAATGCGCCGTAAACAAATCCTGGTAGGCGAACAGCGCCGCCGATCCGCCCGTGTGCACAAATACAACGTTGTCGTTGGCGTCGAAGTTGCCGTTGCGGACCATGCCGATGAGGCCCGCCATGCCTTTTCCGGAGTAAACCGGATCCAGCAGAATGCCTTCGAATCGCGCCATCATCTGGATCGCCTCCACCATCTCGGCGGTTGGCTGCCCATAGCCGGGTCCGACGTAGCCGTCGTCCGCACGAATGGCATCGCGCGAAATTCCGTCGTTGATGCCCAGGTGGGCTGCGGTCTTCTGGGCAAGCTCGTGCACCACCTGCTCTTGTTTCGCTTTAGGATTGCGCACGCTTACTCCCTGGACCTTGATCCCGGAATTGGATCCTTCGAGACCCACAACGAGTCCCGCCTGAGTCCCGGCGCTTCCCGTCGCGTGCACCACGTAGTCGACGCGCAGATCCATATCGTTGGCCTGCATCAGCATTTCCAGCGCGCAGCTCACATAGCCAAGCGCGCCGGTCGGATTCGATCCGCCGCCAGGAATCACGTAGGGCTTCTTGCCTCTTTCAGCGAGCTCGACGCCGAGTGCTTCGACTGCGGCGTTCATATCCTGTCCCGGCTCACAAAAACTGATTTCCGCCCCGAACAGATGATCCAGGAACACGTTGCCCGTGGTTTCATAATTCGGCGCAACGTTGGGAACGCGACGCTCAAGCAGCACGTAGCAACCAAGACCCAGCCGCGTCGCCGCGGCTGCGGTTTGCCGGACGTGATTGGATTGCACCGCACCCTGGGTCACGACGCAGTCGGCCCCTCGCTTGACCGCTTCACCCATGAGGAAGTCGAGCTTGCGGGTCTTATTGCCGCCGGTTGCAAGGCCAGTGCAGTCGTCGCGTTTCACGAACAGCTTCGGGCCGCCCAGCTTCTTGCTGAGGTTTACCATCGGCTCGAGCGGCGTCGGCGCGTGGCACAGTCTTACTCTGGGAAATCGAGACAGGTGCATGGAGCCCCCGGCGGGTGGATACACAGACAGTTCGAGTTGTTGTTTGAATGAATCCTACGGGCGGGTCCGTCTCGATGGCCAATGAAAAGTTTGCACGAAACTATGCATGATGCGCATAGTTTTAGAAAAAAGGCGGCCCGCCTGGTGGGGCCGGGGTCGCTGCTAATTCCCGAGAACTCGCGACCAGATGGCCTCGACCTGAGGTGTGCCGGCGCCGATTCCGCGGTACAGCCGGATCTCCATTGGAACGTCCCACCGCTCGTCGCCGGCCCGCGCCAATCGACCGCCGCGAAGGTCGCCGCGAATGGCCATCTGCGGCAGCCAGGCGAGACCGTGCCCCTGCACGGCCATGGCTCTCAGCGCCTCCGCCATCGAGTTCTCGTAACAGGGGGACAGGTGACAGCGCGGTGGGGTGCTCTGCAAGCGCTGCTCCACGGCGCGGCCGAGCAGAGACTCGGGTGCGTAGGCCAGATAAGGTGCGGGTGAGCTTCGTTTGGCGGGCAAAGTAAAACGCGGCTGTCTTTTCTTGTCGACGCCTGAGACCGGGATCAGCTTATCGCTTCCAAGTGATGCGAAAGTGAAATGTTTTTCATCGATCTGGACGGGCGTGGCATCGTGGGCGAAGCAAAGCAGGAACTCACAGCTGCCGTCGATTAGCAGCTCTACGCAGTTGTGAATATTGTCCGCGATCAGTCGCGCATTCAGCGGCCCGAGCGATTTCTCCATGGAAAGCAGCCATTTCGGAAAGAAATTGAGCGACAGCGTATGCATGGCCGAAAAGGACACCTGGTCTTTCAGCCTGCCGCTTACCTGGCGGAGCGTGTCGCGGGTCTGATAGAGCTCTCGCAGCAACTCTTCGGCGGTGACTTTGAAAGATTGTCCCGCATCCGTAAGCCGTGTGGGGTACGTGCTTCGGTCCACCAGCGCCACGCCGAGCCAGATCTCGAGCGCCTTGATCCGACGGCTGAAAGTGGACTGGGTGATGTTTCGGGCAACAGCCGACTGCGAGAAGCTGCCCGTTTTCGCCAGGCTCAGAAAATCCTCCAGCCACTTGATCTCCATCGCGGGTGTTTACCGTTGCGTAGAACTCGGTCGGATCGGAAACTCGGTGCCAGTATACCTATTTCAGTTGGCGCGCCCTGGCCGTTGTGAAAGGCACCCATCTGGAAATCGAGTAAGCATTTCCCACATTCCCAAACCCCTGAAATGGATTTATTCTGTTGCTGATGTCTTCGGGAACTCGTTCAAATCAGGACGGTCTAGGCGTATCACACAAGCTGTGGCTCAAGGCGGGAAACGCGACCTGCCTTTGACCCAAGATGAGGAAGGTCGACCATGGGCAAGCAACACGAAGCCAAGAAAGATCCCAAGAAAAAGCCGGCGATGACGCTGAAAGAAAAGCGCGCCGCGAAGAAAGCCAAGAAGATGGAGAAATCGACGCATAAGGTCCTGCCGGGCCAATAACCGGCCAAGGAGCGTCTTTTTCCGGAAAGCGAAAAATAGTGCCAGGCACCTATTTCCGAAAAATAGTGCCTGGCACCTATTTTCGGGTCAGTCGTTGTCGGTCCGGCCCGCGCCGGCGCCTCGCGCCCGGGACTCCTCGGTCGCCGGCACGTAGGTGCGTTTGGCGAGCGCCTCTATCTTGCGCCAGACGGCTACCGGGACTCGGACGCCCGCCGTGCGCGGGCGATGGGCGGGGCGCGCATCCTTGTGCGTGCCCGCGGTCACCTCGACTTCATCCACGTGTTCGCTCAAATGCTCGGACTCTTGCCCGCCCTCGATGGTGACGCCGTTCGCAAACACCAGCAGACGCACGTTCGGCCAGCTCAATTCGAAACAGAGATCGTTTTTGCGCCACGACCGGTCCAGAAACGGCGCCAGCAGCAGCGGATAGGCCAGCCTGCTCAAGCTGATCGCTTTGCCCGAAGTCAGCAGATCGATGTGGTCGCTCAACGCGGCGCCGCTGCATACGGGACACAAGTCTCCATCGGAGGCCTGCCACCGGCCGTTGGCGATTACGGGCGCCATACTCGAATACGGGCGCCCGTCGTTGGCCTCGAGCAGCCGCACTAGCAGCTCCGGGCCCGGCAACCCACGTTCGGCAAGCCAGCGCGACGCTTTCCCCGCCTCCTCGGCCAGGCCCCACGACATACCGGCACCACGCGCCGCGCGGCGACTGTAAACCTCCACTTCGTTGAGTGAGCAAATGATCACTGAGATACCGCATGAACCGGTGGGAACGCCCACTCGTCGGCAGGAACCTCGCCGAGCTCATCGGGGAAAGGAGCGTCCTTGTACATAGTGATGCGTACCCAGCGATCGGAGCGGGGGTCGAAACGCGTTGCGCCGAAAAACGAGAGCTTACAGCGGAGTAGATCGATGGGAACCATCTTTGCGGAGATCAGGTTGTCGCGAATTTCCGCATAAGGGTACCGGGCCGCGATTTGAACCCTTCGCGCGGTGTGCCGATGCTCGGGATAGGCGAGCAGAAACCCGGCCAGGGAATCGTGCGTCGTCTCCTTCAACCCACGGTACAAGGCAGCCACGTCCCGTCCCACGGCAAACGGCTGCTCCAGCTCGGCTCCCGGCTCGGCGTATCGCTCGCCCAGCCGCGGCTCGAGCTTCTCCTCAGAGACGTACCAGAACCTCGCCATAGCCTCGGTGCGCGCGTAATCCGTTTTCAACGCCCAGGCGTAGTCGCGCTCGATTAAGCCTACGAATTGATCCAGCGGCATGCTGCCGTCGATGCGAAACGAGACGTCTTCATCCACGCCCATGGCGTCCGCGAGCTCGTCGACTAAGTCCCCGTGTGGTTCGATCAGCAGCGACACGAGCATTTCCTGACCTTCCAGGGTCAAGGTATCCTCGCCCCAGCGATAGAGGGCGTCCCACGGCATCCCCTGTTCCAGCACGCCGTTGGCGATTCGGGCCGTCAAACGGTCGAGATCTAGAATGAGATTGGCAATGCGCTCACGCTGGCGATCGTCCACGGTGCGCCAGCCGGCTACCTGCTGCTCGGCCCTGGCAAGGGTTTCGACAAACGCTTCGATCGACTTCGGCGTTGCGTGGGGCAGTGAACGCACTCTTGCAAGCGCCGTTTCCCGCGCCGTCATCCACGTGTGCAGCAGGGATGGATGATTAATGAGAAACGGCGCCATTCCGAGGCCGGTGGAATTTCCCACCCCGAGCCGGCGCCGGATATCGCGATCCAGCGAAACCGCGGTATTGGGAGACTTGACTTTCGCCAGGTGCTCGGCGAGCTCCACGGTGAAGGTGCGGATCAGCCACACGGTAAGCATCTCGGCCCGAAACGGACCGGAAAATTCGGGCCGCCCGGCGATGCGGTCGCGGTCGGCAACACCGAACTTGCCGTTTCCATAAACGGCCGTGGTACGCATCAGATACCCCACCGCTTCTATCTGATCCACGTCGGGCTGAAGCCCTTCAGCCAGGCGGCTCACAACGTGCTCGAACAGTCGCACGCTTTTGTTGGCGCGGGACAGCACCAGCTCGCGCTCCGAACAGCGGCCCGCTTCCTGAAGCGGAACGTTGGCCGCCAGTCGTTCTATATCCACTTCGCTCGGCTCACCGTCCATCAGGGTAAAGGTGGAGTCCCATCGTTCGGCAATGACCCGATCGGTTCGATCTTCCGGGTCAAGGTGATGAGCGAAGCAAACCAGACTGTAGATTGATTTCGGACCGCGGGCGCGGTACACGGCAACGCCTTCGCCGGTGGCGCTGATCCGCCAGATCGGACGGTCGATGGACCAGCGTTCCCGTTCCAGGCGACGCAAAAGTGCCCGCATGAAGCTGAGGCGGGTCTGGTGAAATGATCCCATGCGCTCGAGGTGCATCACCTTTGCGGGCTCGCGCAAGGGAATCGTCGATGCATTACTCGCGTGCGGCTTCACTGCCAGACTCCGTCGGCGACTTTCACAATTTTCTGAACCGCGATTTCGTGTTTACTGAATAACGAAAAAACGGGGCCGAACCTGCGCCCGACCCCGCTTTCAATTATGCCTAAAAGAAAATCAGGATACCCGCTCCCTGGCCAGCATGCGTGTGATGCGCATGGCGTCCCACAGGGACGGCAATAGAACCAGCGATACCGGCACCGCGGTGATGACGATGAACGACTGAAGCTTGGACACACCACCCGAGCCCAGAGAGATGAGAATCAGCGCCATCACCCCCATGGCAACGCCCCAGAAGATCCGGACCGCCGTGGTGGGATGATCGTCGTTTGACATCGCCACCGACAGCACGTAGGTCATGGAATCTCCGGTGGTGGCCACGAACACCGTGGTCAAAATCAGGAACAACACCGAGATTACAAATCCCATGGGGAGCTGATTGGTAATCGCCAGCAGCGCTGCGGGCAGGTTGAAACCTTCAAACGCCGCCGACACCGAGCCCGGCTCCGCTAGCTCGAACGCGATCCCCGAACCGCCGACGATGGTGAACCAGAAATTGGTCACCAGCGGTGCGACGATGGAGACCATGATGATGATGCCGCGAACGGAGCGCCCCCGGGATACGCGGGCGATAAACATCGCCATCAGCGGACCGTAGCCCAGGAACCAGCCCCAGAAGAACACCGTCCACCAGCCGAGCCAGCTGGTATCGCCGCGGTAAAGCGCCATGGGCACAAAGTTGGCGACATAGGTGCCAAGCCCGCTGAAGAAGCCTTTGAAGATAAACCCCGTCGGACCGGCAATCAGCAGAAACGCAAGCAGGGCAAAGCCTAAGATGATGTTGAACTGGCTCAATATTTTGATGCCGCGATTGATGCCCGTAATCGCCGAGATGGTGTACAAGGCGACCAGCCCGCCGATGACCAGGATCTGGGTGCCGAGACCGTCGGGGATTCCGAATAGATCGTCGAGGCCGTAGCTGACCTGCAGGCCTAAGAAGCCGATGGGCCCTACCGTCCCCGCCACCACCGCGATGATGCACGACGCATCAGCAATGAAACCGATGGGGCCTTTGATGGCCTTCTCTTTGAACACCGGATACAGCAGCGTGCGCGGCGCCAGCGGCAGGCCCTTATCGTAGTGGTAATGCATCAGCATCACCGTGGTCAGGCTGCCGAGAATGGCCCAGGCAAGAAATCCCCAGTGCAGGAAAGATTGCGCCAGCGCTGGGTAAGCGGCAGCGGCCGTCTTGCCCTCGACGCCGAAAAGCGGCGGCGGGAACAGAAAGTGGGCCATGGGCTCGCCCGCGGCCCAGAATACGCCTCCTCCGGCAAGCAGGGTACACATGATCATTGAGCCCCACTGGAAAACAGTGAACTCGGGCTTTTCCATGTTGCCAACCTTCACCCGGCTCGCCGGCATGATTGCGATGACAATGCCGATGATGAAAGTGGCGAACAAAAGGATCTGCCAGTAAAGACCGAAAAATTTGGCTGACCAGCCGAATCCCGCATCCACCCAGGCGCTCAGCGTCTCGAGGCTGATCAATGCGGTGGCACAAAATAAAGCGATAAAGCCGCCGGTCAATGCGAATACCGGTACGCTCACTCCCTTAAAGCCGGTGCGTGCTTCTGCAGGAACTGAACTCATGGTTCCTCCCTCCTCAGTTGATGATCGAAGGCCGGGCGGCAGGGGCATACCCTGACGACGCGACCATGAAATCGAACCCGCTTGTTCAACTCCCGACCCGGGGTCCGAAAGAACGGTCGAAAAAATCAAGCCAGTTGCCGCCGATGATTGCGGCAACCTCCTGTTCGGAAAAACCCGCCGATGCGAGGCCTTTTTCCAGGTTGGGAAAGTCCCGATTGTCGCGGAACCAATCCGGCTGCGGCGGAAACCCGGGGTTGCTCTTGGAGCCCTCACCGAAGTCCACCTGTTTGGTCCAGCGCCCGCTCCGCATCCACTCCACGACCGAGTCGGGCTGGTCCTGGCATAGATCCGAACCGATTCCGACGTGGCCGATGCCGATCCGATCCACCAGCCGCGCCACCATTTCGCAGAAGTCTTTGAGCGCGCAGTCCGTCGCGCCTTTGAGGTGGTGCGGATAAAGCGACAGTCCGAGCATGCCGCCGGACTCGGCCAGCGCGGCAAGGAGCTTGTCGGATTTGTTCCGCTTTGCCGGATGCCAGCTGGCCGGGTTGGCGTGGGTGATGGCGATGGGCCGCTCGGAGATCTCGATGGCTTCGAAGGAGGAGCGCTCCGCCGAATGGGACATGTCCACCACCAGGCCGACGCGGTTCATTTCCCTGATCACCTCGCGCCCCATGCGGGTGATACCGGGGTCGTCGGACTCGTAGCAGCCCGTCGCCAGCAGCGACTGATTGTTGTAGGAGAGCTGCATGAAGCGCACGCCCAGCGTGTGGCAGATCTCGACCAGGCCGATGTCGTCCTCGATGGACGAGCAGTTCTGAAGCCCGAAAAAGATGGCGGTCCGGTTGCTGCGACGCGCTTCGTGGACGTCTCCGGCGGAACGACCCGGCATGATCAGATCCGCATGGCGCTCGAAGCGGCGATTCCAGGCTTCGATGTTGGCTACCGTCTCGCGAAAGTTTTCGTGGTAGCAGATGGTGGCATGGACGGCGTCCACACCGCCCTCGCGCATCTCCTTGAAGATCTTTTCAGACCAGTTGCAGTACTGCAGGGCGTCGATACGAACCGGTGCCTGATCGTTCATACCATCAGCCTAGAGTGTTTGCAGAAATTCGGTATAAACATGGCTTCGCTCGGACGCTCCTTATCTACACCCCCACCCTGTCCCTCCCCCTCGAGACGAGGGGGAGGGAATCGAAACCAAAACGCACATTTACTAACTTTGCGCATCGCCATTCAATCTGGTGCGCCGGCGTAGATGTAGGCCGTTTTCACCGCGGTATAAAACTCCACCGCATAACGACCTTGCTCGCGCGGGCCATAGGACGAGTTGCCGCGGCCGCCGAAAGGCACGTGGTAATCGGTGCCCGCGGTGGGAAGATTAACCATCACGCAGCCGGTGCGCGCGTTACGCCGAAAGTGATTGGCGCGCGCTAACGACCGGGTGATGATGCCCGACGTGAGTCCGAACTCGGTGTCGTTGGCGACAGAAAGCGCTTCTTCGTAAGAGCCGACCTTCTGCACGCAGGCGATGGGCGCAAACATCTCCTCTCGATTGACCCGCATGTCGTTGCGGCTGTTAATCAGCAGCGCCGGGGCCATGAAGTAACCGTCGGTCTCGCGCTCCAGCCGCTCGCCGCCGACGGCGCGCTCGCAGCCTTCCTCCGCCGCGATGTCCATGTAGGCCAGGTTCTCCCGAAGCTGGCCTTCGCTGACTACCGGGCCGATCTGGGTGCCTTCCGCCAGCGCGTGCCCGACTTTGAACGCCTTGACACCCGAAATCATGCGGTCGACAAAAGCGTCGTGCACCGCCTGGTGGACGATCAGGCGCGAGGACGCGGTGCACTTCTGACCGCTGCCGCTGTAAGCGCCGGCCAGCGCGCACGTGACGGCGACGTCGAGGTCGGCATCGTCCATGACCACCAGCGGATTCTTCGAGCCCATCTCGAGCTGGACCTTGGTCAGGTTGGCCGCCGCCGACGCCGCAATGCCCCGGCCAACGCCCAGCGAGCCGGTAAACGAGATGGCGTTGATATGCGGACTTTCGATGAGGGCCTGCCCGATGCTGCCGCCCGCGCCCATGACCAGATTGAACAAGCCTTTGGGGATCTGCTGGCGGGAAATGATCTCGCTGAGCGCCCAGGCGCTTGCGGGGGTGAGGTTCGCAGGCTTCCAGATGACGGCGTTGCCGAAGGCAAGCGCCGGCGCAATCTTCCAGCTGGCGGTGGCGGTCGGGAAATTCCACGGCGAGATGACTGCCACCACGCCCACCGGCTCCCGGCGGACGTCAATCTCGACGCCGTCCCGGACCGAGTCGGCGTTGTCGCCGATCTGGCGCATCACCTCGGCCGCGTAATAGGTGAAAAACTGACCCGAGCGGTAGATCTCGCCAACGCCTTCGGCGCGCGGCTTGCCCTCCTCTCGCGAAAGCAGCTCCCCCAGCTCCGCGGAGCGCTGCATCAGCTCCTGGCCGATGGCGTTCAGCACGCTGACGCGCTTTTCGAGACCGGTCTTTGCCCATTCGGCCTGCGCGCTGCGCGCGGCCGATAAAGCGTCTTCGAGCTGTGCCCTGCTGGCCTGGGCGACGTGACCGATGAGATCGCGGGTATCAGAGGGATTGCGGTTCTCGATCTCGCTCTCGCCGCGCAGCCATTCACCGGCAATAAGGTTGTCAAAGCGCTGGGACATGCAGGCGGCTCCGCGAAAGATGAAAAATGACCGCTGCTACTGTGGGGCAAGATATTACTTCTATCAATCTGAAAAAATTGAAATTCTCTTCAATTTTACTGAAGATATGCCCCTGACCCGCCGCCCGCGGGGTTCCGGGGAGGTTCGCGAACATGCCGATCAAGATTTCGACGCTGCAGACCTTCGTCGCCGTGGCCGAGTGCGGAAAACTCACCGACGCGGCGAAGCGGCTGCACCGCACCCCGTCGGCGGTTTCCATGGCGCTGAAATCCCTGGAACAGCACCTCGGCCGGCCGCTGTTCGAGGCCGACAGGAAGTCCCGGCTGACCCCGCTCGGTCGCTACGTGCTGGAGCAGGCGAGGGAAGAGCTGGAGCACTTCGATCACGCGGTGCGGATCATGGAGGGCTACGCCCGCAACGAGGTCGGCAGTCTCACCATTGCCTGCGTGCCGACGGTATCCACTCGGATCCTGCCGCGAGTGTTCGAGCCGTTTCTGAGTCGATGGCCCGGGATCGAGATCGACGTGCGTGACATGGACTCTCTGTCCGTGCGCCGCGAGCTGGAGCGCGGTCGGGTGGAGCTTGGAATCGCCACCCCGCTCAGCCTAAGGCCCGAGTTCGAGTCGAGGCTTCTGACCCGCGATCCGTTCGGGGTGATTTGCAGCGATCAACATCCTTTGAACCGGGGTAATGCACCGCTTCAATGGCGCGACATCGAGTCCCATCCCTTTATCGCCAACCCCATCTGCGGACTTATTCAGGACACGGAATTTCGGAAGATCCTGTCCCGCTCGACCCTCACCGTCCGAAACACCACCTCGATTTTGTCGCTGGTGGCGGCCAACGTGGGCATCACGGTCCTGCCGCGCCTGGCTGTCAGCGACGACGGTCCTAAAGTAAACTTCCGGCCTCTTGCATATAGCGAGCTCTTTCGAGAGCTTCACCTGATGAAGCGCGCCAACGCCACCCCGACACCCGTTGCCGAGGCTTTTATCGACGAGCTGCTGAAAGCCATCGATAACGGCGTGTGAAATCGCGCTGAACCTGCGCAAGAGTAGAAAGCTTATTGCATTACTCCGACGCAAGCGAAATTAATCAACGCCTTCGCCACTTGAGTATGATCGCGTGCCTCAGAAATTCGATCTCGAGCTGATCAGCTTTAAGCTCTGCCCTTTCGTGCAGCGCTCGGTCATTACGCTCAAGAAAAAAGAAGCGCCCTACCGGATCCGTTATGTCAATCTTGCCGAACCACCGGACTGGTTTCTTCGACTCTCGCCCTCCAAAAAAGTACCTTTACTCCTTATCGACGGCTCACAGGTACTGTTCGAATCGAGCGTAATCAACGAATTCATCGACGAGGTCACGCCGGGACGCCTGCATCCGGAGGATCCCCTGAAGCGCGCGCTCAATCGAAGCTGGATCGAATACGGCTCGAATTGTCTGACCGACACGCTGCACATGACCACGGTGGAAAACTCCAGAAAATTTTCCGAAGTGGTGCAGACTCACAATGACAAGCTCGCCCAGGTCGAACGAGAATTCGGGGAGGGGCCGTTCTTCAACGGCGCCGATTTCTCGCTGGTGGATGCGGCTTACGCGCCGTTGTTCATGCGCCTTGAGCTGCTGGGGCAGTACGCGCCCGTGCTGCACGCCGATCGTTTGCCAAAGCTGGTACGCTGGAGCACCGAGCTGCTCAATCTGCCTGCCGTCACCGACTCAGTAGTCGCTGATTTTTCTCAACTCTACGAAGCGCTGATCCGCAGGCGCGGGGGCTATCTTTCGACCCTGCTGCCGCCCGGAGAAGGTATCCCGCCGGCGGCTAAGAGCCGTTATTGACTCACCAGTTCAAGAGCCCGGCCTCTTGTACGCCACCATCCGGAAGCAAAAACATGAGCGAACAAACGGTCACCATGACGCTGGACGAGGTGCTGGCGCTTGCCCGCAACTGTCTTTCCGCCAACGGCTGCGACGATGACAACGCGAATGCGGTCGCCGCGACGATTTCGGCCGCTGAACGCGACGGCGCAGCGTCTCACGGATTATTCAGGCTACCCGGTTACGTAGCTTCCCTGCGCAGCGGCAAAGTCGACGGCGCCGCGAAACCCGTGATTGAAAAGCTTGCGCCCGGCGTGGTGCGCGCTGACGGCAACGGCGGCTTTGCGCCGCTGGCGCTTGAGGCTGGACGCAAACCGCTGATCGAATGCGCGCGCTCGCAGGGCATTGGCGCGTTGGCGCTGACCAATATTCACCACTTTGCCGCCTTGTGGATCGAAGTCGAGGCGCTCGCTCAGAACGGACTCGCGGCTTTTGCATTTACCGCTTATAAGCCTGCGCTCGCCCCCGCCGGCTCCACCCAGCCCCTGTTCGGAACCAACCCCATGGCCTTCGGCTGGCCGCGGGGCGATAAGCCCCCGATGGTGTTCGACCAGGCCTCTGCGGCGATGGCACGGGGCGAGATCATGATTGCGGCACGGGATGGTCACGAGCTGCCGGCCGGCGTCGGCGTCGACAAGGACGGCAACGAGACTACGGATCCGAGCGCAATACTCGAAGGCGGCGCCATCCTGCCGTTCGGCGGCTACAAGGGCTCGGCCATCGCCATGATGGTGGAACTGCTGGTGGCGGGGCTCATCGGCCAGGACTTCAGTTTCGAAGCCGCAGTGAATGACAACAATGACGGCGGACCCCCGCGCGGCGGCGAGTTGATGCTCGCCATCGATCCAGCGCACTTCGGGGATCCGGACGGATGGCTCGAGCACGCCGAGAGTTTTTTCAAGCGCTACTACTCGCTGGAAGGCACCCGGCTGCCCGCGGACCGGCGCTACGCCAACCGCGTGCAAAACATGAAAACCGGCGTCGAGATTCGAACTGATCTCCGCGACAAGATTCTAGACCTGACGGTGCGACAGGAGTGACGTTCAGAGTTCGTAAGTCATTAAATTGCTTTTAGCTCGCCGCACGGCAATGGCAAATCAATAGGTTTCAAACTCTGAATCTCCCCCTACTTCGTTACTGCTGCTATCGCCTCGGCCGTTCCCTCGACCAGGGTGTCCGCTTCTCTGTGACTCAGGCACAGCGGCGGCGCGAAGCCGAGGATGTCGCCCTGGGGCATCGGGCGCGCGATGATTTTTCTGTCGAGCAGCGCCGCGGTAACCCGTGCTCCCACCTTCTTCGAGGGGTCGAAGAACTTACGCCCGTCTTTTTCTTCCACGAGTTCGACGGCACAGAGCAGGCCTTCGCCACGGACTTCGCCCACGTTTGGATGATCGACCAGCGCCTCGGCCATCCTTCGGTTGAAATACGTCCCCACTTCCCGCGCATTTTCGACCAGACCCAATTCATCGATCAGCTTCAGATTCGCAATACCGGCGGCCGCCCCAATTGGGTGGGCGGAATAGGTCCAGCCGTGACCGATGGGTCCGAATTCGTCGGTGCCCTGCTCGAGCACCTGCCAGACCTTCTCCGAAACGATGGAGCCGGAAAGCGGCGCGTACGCGGACGTGAGCCCCTTGGCGATGGTGATCAGATCCGCCTCGATGCCGTAGTGGTCGGACCCCGACATGGCGCCCAGACGGCCAAAGCAGGTGACCACTTCGTCCGCGATTAACAGGATGTCGTGCTTTTTCAGCACCGCCTGGATGCTTTCCCAGTAACCCGGCGGCGGCGGCACGATGCCACCGGTGCCGAGAACCGGCTCGCCGATGAAAGCGGCAATGGTGTCCGCGCCCTCGTGCGCAATCAGCGCCTCGAGCTCGCGCACGCAGTGGGCGACGAATTCTTTCTCGCTCATGGCCAGGTCTTCGCGGCGAAAATAGTACGGCGCCACGGTGTGCAGGATCCGGTCCCGCGGCAGATCGAATTTTTTGTGAAAGGCCTCCAGTCCGGTGAGCGAGCCGGTCATCAGCCCCGATCCGTGGTAGCCGCGCCAGCGGGAGATGATTTTCTTTTTCTCCGGTCGTCCCAGGACGTTGTTGTAGTACCAGACGAGCTTGATGTTGGTCTCGTTCGCATCCGAGCCCCCCAGTCCGAAATACACCTTGGACATGTTGTCCGGCGCCCGGTCGAGGATCATCTTGGCCAGCGTGATCGACGCCTCCGTGCCGTGCCCGACATAGGCGTGGTAGTAGGCGAGCTTATGCGCCTGTTCGGAAATGGCGTCGGCGATTTCCTTACGCCCGTAGCCGACATTGACGCAGTAAAGACCGGCGAAGCCGTCCAGAAAACGATTGCCATCGCGATCTTCGATGTAGACGCCGGAACCGCCCGTGAGGATCCGGTTCGGGCTTTCCCCGCGCGCATGCTGGGCCAGGTGCGTCGACGGGTGAAAAAAGTTTTCCCGATCCCAGCGGTCGAGCTGATCATTGGTAAGCATCGTTCCCTCCTCGTGCTTTGTTCAGTTACGCCCAGTCGCGGCAGACGTATTTGACTTCCATGAAGGCTTCCATTCCGAGACGCGCGCCCTCGCGACCGATACCGGATTGTTTCATTCCGCCAAAAGGGATCGGCGCGCCGGTGACCTTGGTGCGATTGACCGCGACCATGCCGAACTGAAGCGCGCGGCTTAAGCGGTAGATGCGGCGCGGATCCTGCGTGTGCAGGTAGGCCACCAGGCCGTACTCGGTAGCATTGGCGCGGATGATGGCCTCCTCTTCGGTGTCGAATGGTGAGATGGCGGCCACCGGACCGAAGGTTTCCTGGTGCATGATCAGCGCGTCCGCCGGCACGTCGCCAAGCACCGTGGGGGTGAAGTAAAGCGGCCCGGCCGGATGCCGTTCCCCGCCCGTCAGAACGCGCGCCCCCTTCTCTACCGCGTCGCGGACATGCTCGATCTGTTTGTTCAGCGCGGCTTCGTTCATCAGCGGGCCGATGTCCGGATCGTCCAGGCCGGGACCGACGGTGAGCGCCGCCGTGCGTTCTGTGAACTTGCGGCAGAAGGCTTCATACACCGGCCTTTCGATAAAGAAACGGTTGGCCGCCAGGCAGTCTTGGCCGGAGGTGGCGAACTTGGCGCCGATGGCCTGCTCTACTGCCCAGTCCAGGTCGGCATCGGCGAACACCAGGAAGGGCGCGTGTCCGCCGAGCTCCATCACCAGCCGTTTAAGCGTCGCAGACGATTGTCGATACAAAAGCCGGCCCACTTCAGTGGAGCCGGTAAAGGAGAGCACTCGAACCTCGGAAGACTCCTGCCACGGACCAACCACTTCCGGCGCATGCCCGGTGACGACGTTGAACGCACCATTAGGCAGCGCGGCGCGGTCCGCCAGTTCGGCGAGCGCAAGGGCGGAGTACGGCGTTTCCGCAGACGGATGCGCCACCACCGTGCAGCCGGCGGCAAGCGCGGCCCCCGCTTTGCGCGTCAGCATCGCCGAAGGAAAGTTCCACGGTGTCACGAGACCGGCCACGCCGGAAGGCTCTCGCCAGATCTCCATCTCCGCGCCCTTTAAGTGAGAGGTCACCCCCTCGATGTTCGGGCGTTTCGCTTCTTCCGCATAAAACTCGATAAACGATGCGGCGTAGTCGATTTCGCCCCGCGACTCGGAGAGCGGCTTACCTTGTTCCAGTGTCATCAATACTGCGAGGTCTTCCCGGGCGTCGCGCATCAGCTCGAACCAGCGATGCAAGGAGGCGCTCCGCTCCTGGGGCAGCATCGCGGCCCATCCGACGAGCGCCCGCTGCGCCGCGGCCACGGCTTCGAGACTCTGCGCTCCGGTCAGCGCCGCCACGTCGCCAAGCTGAGTACCGCTCGCCGGATCCGTCACCTTGATGACCCGACCGTCGGCTCCATCGATCCAGGCCCCGTCCACATAGGCGAAGGTCCGAAACAGCTTCTTGTCTTTGAGGCGATTGAGAATGGATGCTTCCACCGGCGCGCAAATCGTCATGACTTTCCCGTCTAAGCCTGAAACAAACGCTGATTGTGGGGGATCCGGGCTCGAAAGTGCTTCTGATCTGAACTGGAAAAGCGGAAGATTTTCCCGCTATTTCGGCCATAACCGAAAAATGTTCCGGCGCTCAGCCGGTAGAGGCGGGGTCGTCGTCCAGCAGACGCTGCAAAGGCAGGCTGGAGACGGATTTCACTTCTTTGGTCACCACGTAGGTGAAGTAGCGCACCAGTCCGATGTTTCGATCCAGCAGGCGGTCGATCAGCTGTTGATAGGCGTTGATGTTTCGGGCAATGACCCGTAGCAGATAGTCGAATCCGCCACCGAGCGCCCAGCAGGCAACGATTTCCGGCTCGTCCCCAATGGCGGTTTCGAACCGCTCGAAGTCCTCGGCTTTGTGATTTTCGAGCTCCGCAATGACGAACACGACGATGTGCTCGGTCAGCTTCTCCAGCGCAATATGCGCGCCATAGCCGGTGATGATCCCCGCTTCCTCGAGGCGCCGCAGCCGTTCCCAGCACGGGGAGTTGGACAGGTTCACCCGCTTGGCAAGCGCCGACTTCGAGATCCGCCCCTCCTGCCGAAGGATGCTCAGGATTTCGATATCGCGATCGTCGAGTCGAAACATAGGACGTCGTCGCCAGATTCACGGCGCCATGCTTCCGTTGAGGACCTGCGCCGCCAAAAAAAAGCCCCCGCGAACCACTGGATCGGCTGGCCGCTTTGAAACAGCGAAGCTAGCCGCGGAAGGCACGGATTTTGCCCGTGGCACGGCCGGCGGCGCAACGGGGGGCGCGGCTAAGCCGAAAATTACTCCCTCACCAGGGTGACGAACCGAACATTTCTCTCGAAAAGCCGTGATTCCCGGGGAATTTTGCTGATCTTCCGCCAAGCGCTGGACGGATGGTGTCAGTCGCGGTAGCGTTGGGTGTGACACCTTGGAGCCGCTGAGGTGTAACGCCCAGCCAATCCCACATCTACACGGTCGTTGAACTTAACAACCGTTTCGTCGAATAAGAATCTGGAGGAGTTTAGACATGCCCGAAAAGAACACATCCCTTTTACAAGTCTTCCTCGGCGCTCTGGTCGCGCCAATCCTGCTCTTGAGTCAGGCTGCCGATGCCGCGACCTGGCGCTACGCCTTCGAAGAATCTCTCACCGAGGTCCAAGGCGTGTACGCGCAGAAGTTCAAGGAGCACATTGAGAATAATTCCAAGCACACGGTGCAGCTGTTTCCCTTTGGCACTCTGGGCGAGTCTGCGGACATCATGGAGCAGGCGCAGGCCGGCATTCTGCAGTTTGTGGACCAGTCGCCGGGTTTCACCGGTTCGCTGATTCCAGAGGCCCAGGTATTTTTTGTGCCCTACCTACTGCCGACGGACCAGGATCATCTCGCTCGCTTCTACAAGAAAAGCAAAGCGATCAACCAGGATTTCAAGAAACTTTACGCAAAGCAGGGCCTCGAGCTGCTGACCATGTTTCCGGAAGGCGAGGTTGCCATGACCACCAAGTCGCCGGTCAATTCCTGCAAGGACCTCAACGAGGTCAAGTTTCGCGTCATGACCAACCCGCTGCTGGTCGAATCCTACAAAGCTTTCGGCGCAACGCCGACGCCTTTGCCCTGGGGTGAAGTGTACGGTGCCCTGCAGACCAACATCATTCAGGGGCAGGAAAATCCGACCTTTTTCCTCTACTCGACCAAGATCTATGAGGTCACCGACTACATCACCTACGTGGGCCACAATAATTTCACCACAGCGGTGATGGCCAATAAGGACTTCTACGACGGTCTTGGCAAGGAAGAGCAGTCGCTGATCCAGGAAGCCGCTGCAAAGGCGTATGACTACATCGTCGACTATCAGAAGGGACTGGCCGACACCGAGCTTGAGAAAATCAAGAAAGCCAAGCCAAAAATGACGGTCACCGTGCTCAGCGAAGAGCAGCGGTCCTGCTTCAAGCAAGCCGCCAAGGAGGTTGAGCAGAAGTTCATCTCCATGACCGGCGAAAGCGGCAAGGCCATCCTCGAGCAGATGAAGAAAGACTTGGCGGCGACGAAGTAAACGAAGTTGCAGCTGTCAGTACTGCACAGCATCGAATACTGCGTTTAAGACCTCGACATGGGAAGCGGCGCCTGGTGGCCGCTTCCCGTTTCGACCTCGCCGTCAAGAGGGGAAGCACCGCCGCAAGAATTAGCGGCGGCGGTGGCGGTCGCGGCGCCATGGGGGAGACGGTCAATGAGCGAAGAAAAAGCAAACGAGCATGAATCCAGCCTGCCTGGCTTTCTCGGCACCATCGATTCGATAATCAGCCGGATCGAATCGTTTGCCCTGGCGGCGGGCGTTTTGCTGATGGCGACGAATACGGTGGCCAACGTCGTCGGCCGGTTCGTTTTTCAGCACAGCCTTTTCTTCACCGAAGAACTCAACCGCATCATTATCATCCTGATCACCTTTGCGGGCGTTGGCTATGCCGCGCGCCACGGACGGCATATCCGGATGTCGGCCATTTTCGATCACCTCCCATTCATAGGCCGCAAGGTGCTAATGGTCATCATCGCCTTCGTTACTGCAGCGGCCATGTTTGCGCTTTGCTACTTCTCTGTTCGATATATCGGCAAGGTTCAGACCAGCGGCCGCGTGTTGCCCGCACTGCAAATCCCGATCTGGTGGATATTTGTCTGGGTGCCCATCGGCTTCGCTGTTACAGGAATTCAGTACACGATGACCGGAATTAAAAACATCATCGAGAAAGACATCTACCTCTCCACCAACGTGCTGGAAGGATACGAAGACACCGAGACCGAAGTCTGATCTACGGGGGATCGCGAGATGGCAACAATAATGATGGTGACCATGATTATCCTGTTGCTGCTGGGATTCCCGCTGATGATTCCCCTTATCGTGGCGGCATTCATAGGTTTCTTCGCCACGTTTGGCGGCATCGGCAAAATGGACTTCATGGTCCAGCAGATGATGGCCGGGATACGGCCCGCGTCGCTGATTGCGGTGCCGATGTTCATATTCGCGGCCGACATCATGACCCGGGGCCAATCCGCCGGCCGACTGATCGACATGGTTATGAAATTCATTGGCCATGTTAAAGGGGGTCTGGCCGTCAGCACCGCCACGGCGTGCACGCTTTTCGGCGCCGTATCGGGCTCGACCCAGGCTACAGTGGTGGCGGTGGGCACGCCGCTTCGCCCCAGGATGCTCAAAGCGGGCTACAACGACTCCTTCGTGCTCGCCCTCATTGTCAATTCCAGCGACATCGCGTTTCTGATCCCGCCGAGTATCGGCATGATTATTTACGGCGTTGTCTCCAATACGTCCATCGCCGAGTTGTTCATCGCCGGCATCGGCCCGGGACTGCTGATCTTGGTGTTCTTCGCCACCTACAGCATTATCTACGCCTACGTCATGAACGTGCCCACAGAACCCAAAGCCACCTGGAAAGAGCGCTGGGATACGGTCATACACGCGAGCTGGCCGCTGGGTTTCCCGGTGATCATCGTCGGCGGGATCTACGGCGGCGTCTTCAGCCCCACCGAAGCCGCGGCCGCTTGTGTTCTCTATGCGCTGATCCTGGAGGTAGTGATATTCCGCGAGCTGAACTGGCGCGACATTTACAGCATCGCCAAATCCACCGGACTGATCACAGCAGTAGTGTTCATTCTCGTCGGCGCCGGAGCCGCGTTTTCGTGGGTCATTTCCTTCAACCAGATCCCTCAGGCCATGCTGGGCGCGGTGGGCGTAAGCGAAATGGGACCCATTGGCGTGCTGGTGGTCATTTCGATTTCGTTCTTCATTGCGTGCATGTTCGTCGATCCCATCGTCGTCATTCTCATTCTGGTGCCCATTTTCGCGCCGGTGGTGAACTCCGTGGGCCTGGATCCGGTGCTCGTCGGCATCATCATCACCCTGCAGGTCGCCATCGGATCGGCAACGCCGCCGTTCGGCTGCGACATCTTTACCGCCATCGCGGTGTTCAAGCGGCCCTACATGGAGGTCATCAAGGGAACACCGCCCTTCGTGGCGATGCTGATCCTGGCGGCCGCGCTGCTGATCATCTTCCCCGACATTGCGCTGTATCTGCGGGACGTGGCCTTCGACAAATGAGCACAAAGCAAAACGATGTTTGAAAGAATACTGGTGCCCGTGGACGGGTCGGAGCATTCCCTGTCGGCTCTCGACTTCGCGGTGGAGATGCAGAAAAAGTTCGACTCGGAGCTGATGCTCTTATGCGTTTACCGGCACCACAGTCCTCTGGACGCGTCCATGTACATGGTCAAGCCGGCGGATGCACCGGAAAATCTGAACGATGCCATGCGGGAGTACGCGAAGGGTGTCATCGAGGAGGCGAAGGTCCACGCCGCCGAGCTCGGCGCCGAAAAGCCCCGGGGCTTCGTAAAAAGCGGACCGCCCGCGCGCACAATCATCAATTTTGCCGAAGACAAGAAAGTGAATCTAATCGTTCTGGGCAGCCGCGGACTCGGCGACGTGGAGGGCTTTCTCCTCGGGAGCGTCTCCCACAAAGTCACCAGCCTCGCGCGCTGCCCCGTCCTGGTTGTATAACCAAAGAGGGGGCTGAGAGTTCGCAACCCTCTGATTTTCTAGATTCCCGCAGCGATGTCGCCGTAGTTTCAGAGATCCACGAACTCTGAATGTCCCCTATTCCCATTACTCACTTCCCTGTACCAGGCATTCCGCTTGCCCCATCTTGCTAGTGACCAATAATCGGCGTACCGTCGTCCGTCGCTCACTACATCATTTAATGCGTTCAACGAGTCATCAACAATTGGAGAACTATAATGGCGGGCTGGAAAATTAAAGGGCAGTACATGGAAACCTGTAACTGCGACTTCCTGTGCCCCTGCATCGGTTCCAACCTCACTGCGCGACCTACGGAGGGGGACTGCAAGGCGGCGATTGCAATGAGGATCGAAAAGGGCGAGAAGGACGGCGTGAAGCTGGATGGGGTGTCGTTCATCGTGCTCTTGCACTCGCCCGGCGCAATGGCGGACGGCGACATCGCCGTCGGTCTTATCATCGATGAACACGCTACGGAACAGCAGAGTAAGGCGATTGGCGCCATTGCCACGGGTGAAGCCGGCGGACCGATGGCGGCGCTCGCACCACTCGTGGGGAGCGTGGCGGGCATAGAAAAGCGACACATTCAATTCGAGTCGGACGGCATGAGCCACTCCGTCAAGGCGGGTGATCTCATCGACCAAGCCTGCGAAGGCATTCCAGGGCCCGCGCGCCCCGGCGAGCCGATTTATCTGGATAATACCTGCCACCCGGTAAACTCCAGGTTGGCACTCGCCAAGGCCACCCGCAGCAGCTTTCACGCTTTCGGGGTCGACTGGGACGACTCCAGCGGGACGCGCAATGCTCACTTTGCGCCCTTCGCGTGGGAAGGTTAACGACTGGACCCGCGCTCGACAGGAGCATAGAGGCGACACTGCGGCGAGACCGCGATGTCGTCGCCGCAAGCCTCGTCGTGGTCGTGGCGCTTGCGTGGATCTATATCTGGCGCGATGCCGCGGCCATGGGTGCCATGGGCCCAGGAACATCGGGCATGCCCTACGCGTCAGCGGCGGGCATGCTGGTCCCGATTTTCTTGATGTGGGCAATCATGATGGTGGGCATGATGCTGCCGGCCGCTTCGCCCACCATCCTCCTCTACGGCACACTGGTGCGCAAGAACGGCGAGCGTGGAACCGTGCTTCCGGCAGTTTGGGTATTCACCAGCGGTTACATTCTCGTGTGGACCGGTTTCAGTCTCGCGATCGCTGTGCTTCAGATGCTTTTGCATCAGTTGGCACTGGTCACGCCGATGATGGTCTCGGCAAGTCCTGAGTTGAGTGCGGCGATACTCGTCTGTGCCGGGATCTATCAGTGGTCGCCGTTAAAACAATCATGTCTTCGAAAGTGCCGAAATCCGATGGAGTTTTTCATCACCCGGTGGCGTCCCAGTGCCCTCGGGGCCTTTCGGATGGGCGTTGAGCACGGCACCTACTGCGTCGGATGCTGCTGGATGCTTATGGCACTGCTGTTTGTCGCCGGCGTCATGAACCTATTTTGGGTCGTGCTCATCACGGGCTTGGTTCTTGCTGAAAAAGTGCTACCCCTGAGGAGAATCACGTCGGGTATCGCCAGCATTGTGCTGTTGCTGTGCGGTCTCATTCTGTTGTTCACCTCGTGATAAATAACGGTTCCGGGATTACTACGCCTGCTCAGCGCTTATTATTTCAAATGGTGCAAGTACTGGGACAGTATAGGTATTTGCCAAAGAGAGACTTTCTCAGACGAAAATGGATACGCACGGCAATAAGCAAACCGCCCCCTGATTATCCCGCAAGTCGACGAGCTTGATGTCTGCGCGGTACCGCTTATCGCGTTTTTTCTCTCACCACCGCTCAGTGCAACCCATTCAGTGTCTTGGCAAAAAGCGCGTAGCGGCGGATTGGGCGTCCGAGACGGGCGCTCCAGTTGGCTGAATCGTTTCCCTCGCGCATCAGGGCGTGAATTGCTCGCGTATAGCCTAATGCACTCGCGCGGATTGCACCGTGCATCGCCAGAATGTGTCCAAGCCCGGCGTATCGGCGTCCGGGAGAAACAGCGATCGTTTTTAATATCACCGTCTTTATGGATCCTCTGCGATTGAGTTCGAGGGCATCCGGAAGTGCAAATAGATATCCAACCAATCGACCATTATGTTCTGCCATCGTCACGAGCTCGGGGTTGAGCCACCGCACGAGCGGCCGATAGCGGGCGATGAATAGATCGACTCCGATGGGGCTGAACAGCAAGCTATGAGCGAAGCTTTCCAGTGATAGCGCATGTATGCGCCGCAATTCTTCTTCAATCTGCCCTGCATCGAGGGTGCGAAAGCGTATTCCGATTGCTTTCAATCGCGCGACCGCGCTTGCCAGCCGCTCGTCTCGGATGAAAAGACTGTCCTGGATACTCGATCGGTAATACGCGAGCGGTTCGAATCCAGCGGCCTGGAATTGTGCCGGCCATTCGAGAGGGTTGCGTGGCTCGAGGAAGAATGTCGGCTCGCTGCCGGATTCGACAACGTAGCGATAATTCATCCAGGTGCTCCCATCTACAGGGCCCACGGCGAGCGTTGGCCCTTGCTCGGCGAGCCTCTTACATGCCGTGCTCAACAATCGGGCCGCACTATCGGCATCGCGAGCCCTATATTCGCCGATGTAGCCCACTTTTCTCCCCTGAAAGCATGGCGTGTGCCGCCACCAGAGCGAACAGTGGCCAAGCGTTTCACCGTCGGTTCCGCGCACGGTCACACGTGCATCAGCCTCGAGTTTTTCTGGAAGTCCGACAACGGTCCGCGAAACAGGGCTCTCGGGCATCACATCGAATGCCCCGGACTTAGCGATCATGTCCTTGGAGCTACGCATGAGACCCTCGCTTTCGCGGGCGAGCATTCCATGCAATGGCAAATGTTGCGGCCAAGACAATCAATACAATTATGTGCGGGAACATTGTCTGAGCGATTGCCAGGTGCAGCGCGGCAAGGGCGCCGACTGGCACAAGCAGATTATCGGCTCCATCGCCGGCGATGGCTTCAAGGATGGTGGTCACCGTGGCCACCACGAGAGCGGCTGTCAATATCGAACCTGACTGGCTTGGAACCAGAGCCGTAAGCACCGCGATCGTGCACGCGAAGGCAACGCAGTAAAACGCGCACGAGCCCTCGAGGCTCTTGCGTGTCCTGCCGGTGCGGAAACGGTGCCTGCCCAGGCCCCGCCCAACCACAGCAGCCGCCGTGTCGGCGAGGGTCGTCACCAGCAGCGCAGTGCAGTAGTAAGCAGGTTCACTGGCTGAAAGCAAATAGACAGCGGCGACACCGACAACGAAGAAATACTCGCCCCGCGATTTGCGACGCACTCCGTACAGCACATCTCCAAAGCGAATGCGCAAAGGACGGTAGCTCTTCACGGCCCAGAACCAAGTCAAGGCGAACCCTGCCAACACGAGCACCTGCCATGCCGAATTGAAGATCCAGGGAAATCCCGCCGCAATCAGCCCCATTTCCACGTGCAGCACCTTGCGCACGACTTCGGGAGAGACCCGACTGTGCCGGCGCCAGGCGCTCAGCGCCGCCATCGACACAGCGAGCACCAAGAGGCAACCGGTTACTCCGAGGAAAGGAATCACGCGGCTTCCTCCACGATGAAATCGTTGTAGAAGAAACCTTTATCACGCGTATGGAGCCTTGATGCCAGGGCGTCGATCGGACGCAATGTCTGCGCCATACGCTCGGGCCGGCGACGCGGAACCAGGAGGTTCCAGTAGGCGATTCTCGCCCCTTGACGCAACGACCGCCCGAGCTGTTCCAGGGTATGGGCAAATTGTTCTTCCGACATGTACTCGAACACGTCGCTCAGATTGCAGCGATCTATCGAATGCGGCTCGGCTCGATCCAGATACTGCTCCAGAGAGCTACATTGCCATTCGAGCCGATCGAGGTTGGCGCGGATGACCTCGAAGTTTTCCGCGCGCAAGGCGAAGGGCAGCGCGCTCTCACACCGGCCGGTGAGAATCCACTGCAGGTACGGGTTTTCGGCCGGATCGAGGACCGTGAGCGCGTGCGAGGTACGGGCGAGAATACGCCCGGCAACATCACCATCGACATAGCGGAAAAGCTCCGGATGACGGCCCAGGCGGGCCATCATGAAGCGCGAGAAGAATCCGCGAAAAAGAAATCGCCAGCGCCAGGTGTCCCACTCGTGCGCGTAAAAGGATTCACGCTCGGCTCGAGATCCGCCTTGCAGCAAACGCGCAATTCGTTCTCGCGAATGCGCAAGCGGCAAAACACAGGTGCGGAACATAGCGAGATAGCGCTCGAAGCGTCCGGCTGATCCGACTCCTTTCTCGATTTGGGCAGGAAGTCCATCCCAGAACCGTCGTGCCATGGGCGACAGACGAATCCTGCAGCGCGCGTACAATCCCGGACGTCGAGCGCTGTCGCGAAAGCCGAGCAATTCGAGAGTCTCTCCACGACTGAGCTCGGCGTAAGCGGCCACCCGCAGCTCGAGACATGCAATTTGGGCCGGATTGAAGTCGATGGCCGTCACCCGCGACGGACTGCGTGCCAGCATCGCGAGCGTATTGTCACCCGCAGAAGCAATCGAGAGGCAAACATGTCCCGGTCGAATGTCAAGCGCTTCCAGCAGCACGTCCGCATCCTCCCAGCATTGGGAGTAACGCAGGCCCGAAAAAGAGGCGCGACGTGTGATCTCACTTTGCATATCGCCTCCCCACAACGTTACCGGTCTGGTCCCTGACGGGGCATGGGTCGACTCGGCCGCGAGATTCTGTCCGACTGTTCCGGATCCGCGGCCTGAGCTCGACGGTCAAAGCCGGCATCAGGATGAGATCAGCGATTGCGCCAGCCATCAGTCCGGTCGCAATGAGCAGGCCGAACCAGATAATGGATTTAATCTCTGCCAGCCCGAAGACTGAAAAGCCGAGCGCAAGCACGACCGTGGTAGTCAGAATCGCGTGCCCCGCCGTGTGTGCGGTCGCGCGCACGGCTTGCGCGTGACTCCCGCTGCGCTGGGACTCGTGGCACAACCGATGCAGGAAGTGAACGGTATCGTCGACTACCAGGCCGAGCACCACTGCTGCGATGGTAACTGTGGCGACGTCGAGACGGATCCCCGCGAGTCCCATGATCCCTAGGATGAAAACGACGGGTATGAGATTGGCAGGGATCGCGAGCACTGCGACGCGGGCCGAACGGAAAAGGATGCCGATGGCGGTGAATACGGTGAGGAACGCCAGGGCAAAACTCCATAGCTGCGATTGGACGATGTAGCTCGTCATTCGTACGTAAAGCGGCAGATAGCCAGAAGGCGTCAGTTCCAAATCGGCCGGCAACTGTGCGGCAGCTTCGACCGAGCGGACGGCCCGCTCGAGACCGCGGGCGGACTGCATGGGCACGCCGAACGTCACTCGCAAGCCATATTGGTCGTCGAGCAACGTGCTCGAGTCGAAAGAGGTCAATGATGCGCGTGCTTTTAAGATGAGTGCGTCAAGCTCCGACTGGGATTCGGGCAGAGCAAAGGCCGCCAGTTCTCCTCCGGCCGCGAGCTGACGGAATCGCTTGATGACGTCGACAAAGGATCTGCTCCAGGCGATCCCGGGAATCCGTTCGGCAGCACGCTGCCAACGATCGACTGCTTGCAACCGCTCGAGGCTAAGCACGCCGTCACGGGCGCGGACCTCGAACTCAAGCGGTGTGTAAGGTGCAATACGGGACTCAATAAAATCGGAGTCACGGCGGACCGGATGATCCCGGAAGAGAAAGTCGATGGTGTAGGTATCGACCTCCACTCGCGTCGCGGCCGTGATCAGAAATACGAGAACAACGGTTCCGGAAGCGAGCACGCCCTTGGAGTTTCTAACGGAGAAGTCCGCCAGGCTCACGGCCACCCGCCGAAGAGGGGACACCTCGATGGGTGCCGGCTCCGCGGTCTTCCAGGCGAGCGCAAAGACGCAACCGATCAGCGTGAGCGCGAGGGCGCCGAGGAGGCCCGTTGCGGCGAACACGCCTAGATCCCGGACTACCGGCAGCGGCGATAACCCTAGCGAAAGCAGGCCCGCTGCGGTGGTTAGCGTATTCACGAGGCACGGCCGGAGCATGAAGCCGATCCCATCTATGACCCGCGCCTTCCGTTCGGCCGGGGCGCGCATGCTGGCAACATGCAGCAAGACGTGCACGCATCCCGCCGTGGTCACGACGAGCACGAGGGTCGGCATGACGGAAGTGACCATGTTGAGGCTGCGACCCGACGCGCCGTAGATACCCATTGTCCAGGCGGCCGCGGCGGCGGAAATTACCAGCGTGACGAGCGCCGGAAAAAAGCGGCGGTAAAGCAGAATCAGGAGCGCAAATATCAGCGCCGATGCGGTGCAGAACAAGCCGAAGCCATCGATCATCGCAAGCTTGTTGAGCGCCGCGTAGAGTACGCCGAAGCCCGCCTTATAATAAGGCGTGCGCAGAGGCGCGAGGGCTTCATCGATGCGTTTAAGGATGATGTCTCGCTCGCGGTCCATGTCCTCGAACGCGACCATCCTTACTACGAGCAGCGCCGAGGCGCCATCGCGGCTCACGAGGCGATCGACGAGCAGCGGGTCGGACACAATACGTGCGCGTGCCGTCTCGTCACTGACGCTCATGCCTGGGTTATCCAATATCGAATCGACAGAGGCGACACCTTCGACAGTCCGCAAAGCGGATGTTGCGCGCTCGAGCAAAGAAAGCCCGCGCGTGGTGAGGATACCGTCTGGCTCGTGAAACGCGATTACTACCGCTTCGTCGTTACCGAATACGTTTTGGAACCGGCGGTAGTTGACCAGTGCCGGTTCGTTCTCGACGAACCAGATCTCCAGCGAATTGTCCACGCCTATACGAGCGGCCTGCCAGCCAGCAATGAGCGTGATCGCGACACAAGCGAGAGCGCAGGACCAGCGCCAGTCCCAAATCCACTCAATGGTGCGCTTGCCGAGGTTCATGCCGCCTGCTTTCAGTTTACGCGGGCAAACCGCTTTACGCTGCCGCTGTCGCCGTCCAGCTCGACCAGATCACCGTCGCTCAGCCATTCAGTTGCGCCGGCTATTCCGATTACGGTGGGAATTCCGAGCTCGCGGGCCACAATAGCGGTATGCGACAGCAGACTACCGTGCTCTATCAGCAGGCCTTTAACGCCGCTGAACAGCACCACCCAGCCTGGATCGGTACGCTCGGCAACGAGGATCTCATCCTGTCCGAGCCGCGCTCCTCTCGGATCCTTCACTATGCGAACCCGCCCTTGAATGCGTCCCGATGAACCCGGCTGGCCCGTGCGCGTCTCGCCGCTTTGGTCCATGTGGTCCACCACCGTCCGGGCGCACGCGCGAAAGGTATTGCCGTGGTGGACCATACCTCGCGTTTCGAACCGCTCCGCGGGCGCTTCCATTTCCCGGTAGCGCGCGAACTCCGTCTTGCGAATCGCGACCAGGCCGCGAAGATCGGTGCAGGTGATGGTGCCTTCGACGAAACCGAGAATTTCATCGACTTCCAGATAAAATACGTCGCGCGGTTGTTCCAGCAGGTCGAGAGCGTGCAGTCGCCTGCCGAGCTCGACAAAAATTCTGCGGACGCGACCGAATACCCGCGTGCGTTGGAAGCGCAGATTCTCGCGATCCCGCACCCGCGAACGAGCGTTACGGAGTATCCAACGGAACACCACACGACGGACCGGAGTGGCGCCTAAGACTTCACGCGCGCGACGCTCGGCCGCCTCGCGCGTGCTAGATCCTGAGCGGGAGCCCGTACGTTCGGTTCGAGCAAGTTCTCCGATCGAGCGCAGCAGCGGCAATGGATCGTCGTGCAGCGTCGGGCTCTCGAGTTTTAGCTCGTCGAGACAGCGGTCCCCGAAATCAGCGATGTAGGCACGGTATTGCGCCTGAAACTCGGGAAAGTCGGCCATATTTCTTTCGATGAGATGTTTGGGCGCTCGACGAAGTCTGTCGGGCCATTCCGGGCGGGTCCTCGCGAGGTCCGCCATTTCGAGCAAACGGCGCGCGGGTTCGACGCTGATCACGTTTCCTTCGCCCTGAAGCAGGCGGTTAGCAAGACCGCGATCGCTTTCGGGAAACCATCGCTGCACGAGTCGCCCGAGCGCCCCGTGGAAGAACATGGCGAAATAATCGTTGACGAGAGGCGCGTCCCATTTTCTCAGCAGCATGCGAACGAGCTCGTGCCAGTGTGTGACCAGCTCGTCTGCGCGCAGCCCTTCGAGCGGCATTCGGGGTGCTTTTAGCGCTTCGTCGACTCGCTGATTGAAGCGGGCGATGCGGCGCTCGATGTTTGCGTGGTTGATCAAGGCTGTCGTCACAAAGACGGCCGTACTCCATAGGCGTCGAAGCCTTGAAGAATTGTGGCGACAATCGAGCCTTTCCAACGCTTCGGCTCTGACCTCTTCGCGCAGACCGAGCATTTGATCCAGGTAGGCCCGGTTGTGGCGGAAGCCCGGTGTAAGAGCGAGCAGCTGGTACCAAGAAAGCAGGTTGTAATAAATGCGTCCACGCGCCAGACCAATCATGGAACGCAGCGCCGGCTCGTTGGCCGAGATGGTGGCCTCCTCCACGCCGCCCATCCTGCAAAGCTCTCGATAGACGTGTGAATAAGCCAGGCGGACGAAAGAAAACGTGAGCGGGGTGGTCACGCCCGTATAGCTCTCGGCGATGTTGCTGTTGTCCCATACGGCGAGACACCCATCGGGGTCCGCCCTCAGCGTCAGTGAGGTGATGGGCCGCGATTGCAGCAGAAAGAGCTCGCCTTCAGCGATTGCCCATTCAATATCCTGGGGTACACCGAAGTGATGAGCGCAGCGCCGCGCGAGCGCAGCAATTGCCCGCACTTGTTCTTCGCTGAGAGCGGGAGCCGAGGCCGACTCGGGCGACAGCGCGTATGCCTCGACACCAGATTGCGGACCGTTCGCCAGACGATAGGCGGTGCACTTCCGTGCTATCGAGGACGACAGGATCCGGCCCGCTCGGTCGACTTTATACTCATCGCCTTCGCACCCACCGTTGACGAGCGCGCAGCCGAGGCCGCGCGTCGCGGCCACTACGGCCACGCCTCGCTGACCGCTCACCGGATCCGCACTGAAAGCGACGCCGGCCGCGTCCGCTTCGATCATGCGCTGAACCAGCACCGGCGGCAGCATCCTTGCATTCGCCGCTCCGTGTGATGCCCGATAGTGCGCTGCCCGCTGGCCGAATGCCGAGCGCCAGACATCGGCGACTCGATCGGGCACTTCTTCGGGTCGCACCCCTAGATAGCTTTCGAATTGACCGGCAAAGGAGCGTGTCTGACCATCCTCGTCGGGCATCGACGAACGTACTGCGACCGGACGCTGGTTTGCACAAAGCTTTTCGAGCGCGCGAGCCAGTGCTACGCGAACCTCGGCGCTCGGTCTAATTTTCTGGCCGGGATCGCCGTCGGTGTCGTCATCGAAAAGATCCTCGAGCTTGCATCCCGACCCATGCGCGCTCTCGCTAAAGGCATCGGGCGAAAGCACGAACCACGGCGGAACCGGCAAGCCCGCGCGATCGAGCTCCGAGAGCGCGGCCGCTTTGGCGCCCAGCTTCTCGCGCGCTGCTTCGTGGTCGACATCGAGTATGAATGTCATCGCGTTACCCTTTTCATAAGAACACTAAGACGAGCGGTCCGAGCCCGGTGTAGGCCGCGAGCGTAACGACGCCGGACAGGGCCTCGATCCGGCGTGCGCTCGATCCCGCGGGCCTACGCAGGAACTGCCAGGCGCAGAAAAGAGCCGCGACGCTTAACACGCCGAGCCCCAGGCCAATTCCTAATGCGAATCCGATGAAACCGGCCGCCGCATAAGCGCTTGCGCCCGCGAGCAGGAATGCGGCAAGCCAGGCGAGCACCGCCGTGCGGCGACCCCACACCCATGTGTAAGTGTCCACGCCGGACTCCTCGTCACCGGGCGCCCGGATCTTTCGGGCGATCTCGAGCATGGTTCCGAGAAAGACGCTGGCTGCGATCAGCCAAACCAAACCGGATGGCGGAGTGCCGTGACTCGGCAACCAGTGGTGGGCGCTGGCGTAAAGCGTAATGAAACCCACCATCGGCATGTGGCTCACCATGTAGGCGAAGGGTCGGGCTTTCAGCCAGCGCGGTATAAAGAATTCGACCGTCATTAGCGCGAGATAGGCCCATGCCGTTAACAACAGCGGCACAATGGCCGGGTCGAACCACACCGCGAGCAAAAACTGTCCGCTGGCGGCACATACGCCGATGGTCGCGAGCTCCTCGAGTTTCACCAGACCTCGAGGCACGGGCCGATACGGTCGATAGCGCCGATCGTCTTCGTAATCCTTGAACTCATCGGCGACGCGCATCAGCACGAAGAACAGAAATACGCTGAGGGCGGCGGGAATCGAAATCGCCGTATCGGGAAGTGTCGACTCACCGCTCGCGAGAGCCGAGAAGCTGGTGACCGAATAGGCAAGCACCGAAGCGAGCAAGCCAAAGGTCAGCAGCGGAAATCGCTCACGTTGATATATCCACCAACGGCTCGACATGGTGACTCTACCTCGATCAACGCAGATCGCGACCGCGCGCCAGCCTCGAATGGGCGCGCCCGAACTCGCCCGCGGCGAGCGCGCCGATGATCGAGAGTTCGCCGGCGAGCACCAGCGCGGCGCAAAGCTCGGCGAAAGCACGGCACCGATCCACCACGGGAAGGTTCAGAATTTCGAGACAAGCCTGCTGGCTCGGCAGATTCGTGCCGCCGCCCACGGTGCCAACGATTACGGCGGGCAGCGTGACCGAGGCGTAAAGCGAGCCGTCCCCAGCATTCTCGAAGCGGGTCACGCCCACGGCTGATTCAGCAACACATGCGGCATCCTGCCCGCAGGCGATATAAAGCGCCGCCAAACCATTGGCAAAATGACCCTGCACACCAACGGTGCCTGACAGCACGCCGCCAAGCGCAGCCATTTGCCAGTAATCGACCATCCGCTCCACGCTTGTGTTCAGACTCTCCACGACGAGCGCGGCCGGGACGGTGATTTCGGCTGTAACGCGTTTGCCACGGACACTCTGAAAGGCCCGCGCACTCGCTTTCTTGTCGCCGGAGTAGTTCGACTCCAGAAAACAGTAGCGCGGCTTGACCGGCGAGCAGCGCTCGATGTGATCGAGGATTGCTTCCGTGGCAATGGTCACCATGTTCTGTCCCGCCGCGTCGCCGGTTGCGAACTGGCAGTTCAAGTAGACGTGATTGCCCTCGGTTAAAGTCTCGACGTTCACCAGACGACCGTACCGTGTGGTGGACTCCGCGGCACGCTTCAGGTTTGTGTATTCGTTTCGGATCCAGCGCGTGAATATCGCCACGTCATCAAGCGAGCGGAAGGCGAAACCGGGCGATCGGGCGATGCCTTCGTCCAGAATCATGCTCGCGCAGCCACCAGCATCTGTAATCACATTCGCGCCGCGGTTATAGGAAGCAACCAGGGCAGCCTCGGTGGTAGCGAGCGGAAGCTGAAAGTCACCGCTCGCGTACCGCCCACGGACGCGCAGAGGCCCGATAACTCCTACCGGAACCTTCACCGTGCCGATATAGTTTTCAATGTTGTGTTGGTAACACCGCGCATGTGATTTGGCCTGCTCGTCGAGCACCAGCCGCCGCGCGCTTTTCGAAGCATTCAATCCAGTCCAGCGAAGCTCAGCGGCCTCAACCGCGGCGGTACAGTGACCCCACGCGGCAGACGCATTGCCGGAGTCTGGCTCCGGCCTCGTACCGCGATGATCGACGCGGGATCGCCACGAAACTCCGTTTGCTCCTGCAAGTACATTCGACATCTTCATCTCCGGTGACCGAACACGCTGTCGCCCCTGACGGGCAGAGCCCAAGGTGTGAGCGGAAGGAGCCGTCGGGCCGCGGCGTGCTCCGAATACTGGGAGAGCAGGCCGAGCGTCCTCGGCAAAGCAGCGCGGTTGAACAATCTGCAGTGAAATTCAGCGTTTCTACCGATATGCG
>JBFHVA010000005.1:0-37997 GCA_041589735.1 Gammaproteobacteria bacterium
GGTTGCTGGCAACCTGGTGCAGGGTCGTCGCCCAGCGATGAAAAAGATCCGAGTAATACTGCTCTCCGCCCAGGCCGCTGACGATTACCAGGTGGGGTTCAGCGGCCCGCGCTCCCGCACCCGCGGCAAGCAGGAAAGCAAGTAGCAGCGCCCGCCCTCTCACGCCATGCCTCGCTTGCGGCGCCAGGCCCACTCGATGCAGGCGAGCGCGATCAGCGCAATCAGCAGCGCCGGCGCGTCGCGCAGCGGAAGCCGTTTTTCTACGCGCACTGTGGCCGTGGTGTCATCAATAGCCTTAATCACCTCCGCGGCGTCGGCGGCGGGGAAGAATCGGCCGCCAGTGTGCTCTGCAAGCCGGGAAAGCCTTGGCGCGTCGAGTTCTGAGGAGTGAAATTCACGGCCAGCACCGGTAACTTCTATCGAGGTCCCGGCTTCGATTGCTTCGCCATCTGGCCCCTCGAGCTTCAGGCGAAACTCGTGGCGTCCGATCTCCCGGGTCACAAAATCGGCGTGATGCAATCCGTCCTTGTTGATCGCGCGTTGTAGAACGATGTTCTCCACTTCGCCAAGGGGAGTGGTGACCTGAAGCGTCAGGTTCGCGTCCGTCAGCGGAAGGAAACGTGAATCCAATGTCTGCGCTTCGATGGAAATACTTTCTCCAAGCGCGGCTTCCGCCGGCTCGACTTTAAGCTGTGCCCGGCTGCCGGCCGGCCGCGCCACGTGCCGCAGCAGATTGCGCCACAGGCGCTCGTGGGTTTCGTCTTCCAGCGGCACGTCGGCGTGCATCTGCCATCGCCAGGAGTCGCGCACCGGAAACGCCGCCACGGTGCCGCGCCCGTAGCGCTGCCAGGCGAGGATCACCAGCGGGTCTCCGGAGCCGTCATCGCCTTCGAGAACGGTGGTGGCGCCCGGCTTGGAACGCCGAATGGGGTTGACCACGGTGAGCGGCGGCAGCTGTTCCCAGGCGGCATACACCTGATCCGCTTTCGCCAGCCGCAGCAGTGGATCGCCGGCACGGTTCGCGGAGGGGCGTACCGGCACCTGCGCCCGGTACACGCTGGCCGCGGCCGGCAGCACCACCGGCGCGATCCCGGCGAGGGTCGATTCGGAATATCCGCCCTCGGCGAATGCGCGCCGACCTCCGAGCAACACCAGGCCACCACCGCGTCGGGAGACGAACTCACGCAGCCGCGATTGCAGCGCCTCGTCCAGCAGCTCGTTGCCGATGCTGCCGAGCACGACCGCGTCGTAGCGAAACAGCGCCTCCTCAGAGACCGGTAGCCCTTCGGCCAGCTCGTCGGCATCGTCGACACCCAGCCGGTAGTACTTGTTCTCTGCCGTGCGCACCAATGAAACCAGCCGGATTGCGTCATCCGCAGCCACCGCGCGGCGAAGGAACTTGACCTCGAAACGCGGCTCACCCTCGATGTGCAGGATGCGCACCGGATCGCCGCGCACGTCTACGGCCCGATGCGCCGCGTTGTTTTCCAACAGGATCTCGCCAGGCTGCGGCGCGATGCGAAAGACTATCCGCCGCGGCCCGGGCTGCGAGAACTCGAGCGGAACGCGAAGTGACAGCGGCCGGTCGTCAGCCGGCAGCGTCAGCGACTGTTCTTTCACGATCGCGCTTTCTTCCTCCACAATCAGCGTGACCGACTGACCGGCTAATCCGCGGTGGGTGAGCATCACCTCCGCCTCTACCGCGTCGCCGCGCAGCACCGTCCGGGGAAGGCGCACTTCGGCCACTTCAATATCCGCCTCGAGCCGCGCAGACCCCACGCCGATGGCGTGCAGCGTCACACCGGAGGCCTTCAGCGCGCGAACCGCATCGTCAAGTTCGCCAGCGTTTTCAACCGCGCCGTCGGTGACCAGCACCACGGCCGCGAGGGCGCTTGCATCGGGGGCGCGGGCAACACGCTGGAGCGCCCGGGCAAGATCGGATCGTGACCCGGCAAAGCTTAAAACTTCGCCGGGCGCGAGCGGCTCCACGCTGCCGGAAAACTTGAGATAGCGGGTGTCGAAGCGGCTCTCAAGCGCCGAAGCCAGCGAGCCCGAACCGGGGGTGAACGCGCCCGTGACGAATTCCGAACGCGCCACGTCGCCCAGATCGCGAATGCGCATGCTCATCGAATCGTCGATCAGCACCGTCACGTGCCCGCGCACCGGGTCATCGGTTTCCACCACCAGCCTCGGATCCAGAAGCACGAACAGCAGCAGCGCCAGCAGCGAGGTTCGAAGCGCCCAGAGCCCCAGCCGATCGCGTCTGCGCCGTGGGGACCTCGCGCCGAAATACCCGAGCGTTATCGCCGCCAGCAGGCCAATCACCAGCACTACGGCGAGGTAGGTGACGAACGGCCACTGCATCTCCAGCGTGCCCCGAGTGAAAAGATCCGCCGGATATTTGAAAGCGAATTCCAGCAACTCAGTAACTCATTCCATAAATCACGAAATTGATCCCGATTTCGAAGGCATAGGTGGAGTAGCGCAGCGGATAGCTCGGCAGGTCCGCCCATTCCCAGGCGTCGCCTAGATCGGTGTTCCAGTTGATCAGCACCATCAGCCGGCCTTCGTCGTCGAAGATGCCGCGCACGTGGGGCACTCGCCCATCGTATTCCCAGGTGGGGCCGCCGGCGGCCTGGTGCACGTTGGGCACCTGCAGGATCTCGGTAACGTCATAAAAAGCGTGAAACACGGGATGGTCCAACGGGACGTCAACGATGGTGCGGTTTGGAAATACGAGCCGCATTTCCTGCTCCAGGTTTTGCCACGCCCATGTGCCCCAGAAATCGTCTATGACCATGAATCCGCCGGCCAGCAGATACTCCCTCAGCGCCTGGGCCTGCGCTTCGGTCAGTGACAGCGAACCCACCTCGAGCACGTAAAGAAATGGAAAATCGCGAAGCTTCGCCTCACCAATACCGATGGCGTTGTCCTTGTCGAAGGCGTCGACCACGGTCAGGCGACGAAGCGCCACCAGGAACTGCTCGTCGGCTTTGGGAAAATCAACCGCCCAGCGGGGACCCCAGTCGGCGGCCCCGACTCCGCCTTCGCCGTAGATACCGCGGGTGAAGTAAAATTCGTGCTCTCCGCCACGAAGCTCTCCATTTGCCAGCGAGGGAGACGGCGATGCCAGAATCAGCGCCAAGGCGGCGAGCAGCCAGGCGCCGGCGGCGCGAACGCTCATTCCATACCGCGGGGACGCGGATCCCCGCGTGTCACAGATAAAAAGATGCATGGGCGAAGCGCTCAAAAAGTGGTGCGCAGCCGGATTATTGGCTTGTTCAGTTCCCGACATTCGGGGGCAGGACGAGTTCCACCCCGCCCACCAGAACTTTTTCGCCGTTTTTGCGCACTTCTTCCAAAAGGATAGCGAAATCCCCGTCACGGGCTTCGTTCAGGTGGGGATCACCTTTGAACAGTATCCTGGTCACCAGCTGCCCGTGGGATTCGTGTCGCACCAGGACGTGAATGTGTTTCGCGCCCCAGTATTGTCCCGGGAGCACCGTGGAAACGCTGAATGTTCCGTCCTTCGCGGTCTGAAGTGTCGCCCGGTATCGGACATCGTGGTAGTCGCCGTTTCCGTCGGCCTGGCGCAGCGCCACCAGCGCGCCGGCCAGCGGCTGGCCGCTCGGGTCCAGCACGCGACCGCGCAGGAACAGGCGTTCGCCAGGGTCGCCGGACTGCCAGAGAACAACGCTCGCCGGGGTCTGGTATGGGCCGGCGGCGCCCGATTCCGCCGACGGCTCGGTGGCTGCAGCAACGGACTGCGGCAGCGCGAGCAGGCAGAGGACCGAAGCCCAAATGCAGCGTCTAACAACGTACATCTTTCACCTCGCTGCTTAAAAGGAAGGGGATCCAACTATAACGGAAGAAGACTCGGCCTGAGCAAGAAATGAGTGGCCCAGATATGCAGTTCATTCGTCGAATAATCTCCTAAACTGTTTCTATAACAGAGATCTAAGCCAGTGTTTTTTGCAAAGAAAATGATATCCGCGTTGTCGCTGTTTTTGGTTGCGTTTCTGAGCGTGGCGCAGGCGGCGCCGGTCTTTGACCCAGAGCCATTTGAAGCTTATTTCGAGCTCGAGGTGCGGGGATTCACGGTTGGTGAGACGGTATGGCGCGTGCGGCGGGTGAGCGACGGATTCATCTACGAGACCCGGACCAAAGCTACCGGCTTCGCCGCGGTTTTCGGAGAAAAGCAAGTGGTGGAGCGTAGCGAGTGGAAACGCATCGGCGACGACATCAAGCCCGCGAGCTACCACTATGAGCGCAGTGGCAGACCCGACAAGACAACCGCAGTTGCGTTCGACTGGAACACCGGCATCGTTCAAAGCACCCGTCGGGGACGCACTTCACGCATGCCCGTGCCGGTGGATACGCTGGACAAGCTCGGCTACATGCTGGTGCTGATGGAAGATCTCAAAGCAGGAAAACGCAGCGTGCGATACCACATCGCCGACGGAAAAGACCGGATGAAGGTCTACGAGCTCAAAGTCGTCGCCGAGGAGATGATGAAGACGGCTTTAGGCACCCTTGGAGTATTGAAAATTGTGCGCGATCGCAAGGACGATGACCGGGAAACCACGATTTGGGTTGCGCCCGAGCTGGACTTCATGCCGGTGCGGATCGAGCACCAAGAGCGCGGGGACGAGTCCGTGACCATCCGCATCCGCTCGTTGTCACGGGGTTCTATGGTCAGGCAGGGCGAAACTGCCGAGATTGAGACACGATCCAAGCCGCGCTCATTCCCGGAAGACAGGCACTAACCTAACCTTTAACCTACCAGCTGAACGACTTGAGCTTTTGGTAGTCGAATTCACTTACCCAAGAATCATTTTACGGCGCCCGAAACGGACGCATGAGTAAAGACCAGTCTCGACTCCCCGGTATTTTCGCCATCGCTATCTTGGTGGCCCTGACGTTCGCGGGAGCGTATCCAAACGCCGTCGCAGGTGCCGAACAAAGCGAGCTGGCCCCGGCGACGGACCAGCTGGAGATCGCCACCTTTGCCGGCGGCTGTTTCTGGTGCGTGGAATCTGATTTCGACAGCGTTCCGGGCGTGGTCCGCACGATTTCCGGATACACCGGCGGTCACGTCGAAAATCCGACCTACAGACAGGTCTCGTCCGACACCACAGGCCACCGGGAAGCGGTTCAGATTTATTACGATCCGGCTCAGGTCTCGTTTGCCGATTTATTGGAGATCTTCTGGCGCAGCATCGACCCCACCGACGCCGGCGGTCAGTTCTGCGATCGGGGCAAGAGTTATACGACGGCGATATTCACCAACACCGAGGAGCAGCGCCGGCTGGCTGAGGCATCGAAGAAGATGGTGGAAAACTCGGATTTGCTCAAGAAGCCCGTCGTTACCACCATCGAAACCGCCGGAGCGTTTTACCCTGCTGAGGATTATCACCAGGACTATTACGAGAAGAGTCCTCTGCGCTACAAGTTCTACCGCTTCTCCTGCGGACGTGACGCAAGGATAAAAGATCTCTGGGGCGAGCAAGCGCACCGCGGGATCGCGACGCACTGAATCAGGTTAGAGCTCAAGGCGTGACGCGCCCATCAGGCGGCGGCATCATGAAATCGAAATCCGCCCCGCTATCGACCTGGGTGACATGTTCCAGGTATAGCTTCAGGTAGCCGCGGTGCGCGCCCGGGTGCGCCTTTGGCGGCGTCCAGCTCTGGCGCCTTCGATTCAGCTCGGCTTCATCCACTTTGAGCTCAAGTCGCCTCGCATCGACGTCGAGCTCGATGACATCGCCGGTATTGATCAGCGCCAGCGGCCCCCCGACCGCGGCTTCGGGCGTCACGTGCAACACGATGGTGCCGAAGGCGGTGCCGCTCATGCGCGCATCCGAGATGCGCACCATGTCCTTGACGCCTTCGGAAGCCAGCTTTTTCGGAATCGGGATGTATCCCGCTTCGGGCATCCCCGGCGCGCCTTTGGGCCCGGCGTTGCGCAATACCAGTATGTCATTGGCAGTGACGTCGAGCTCTGGATCGTCGATGCGGTCGGCAAGATCCGCGACGGAATCGAATACCACCGCACGCCAGTTGTGTTTGAACAAGCTTGGCGTAGCGGCCGACTGCTTGATGATGGCGCCGCCCGGCGCTAGGTTGCCGCGCAGCACCGCGATTCCGCCTTGCGGATAAATGGGGTGGGTGACGGGCCGCACCACTGATTGCTTCCAGGGTGAGGGCGCCGAAGCAAGATTTTCGCCCATAGTTTTCCCGGTGACGGTGAGGCAGTCCAGATTGAGCAGGGCTTTCAGCTCGCGGAGCACCGCCGTCATACCGCCGGCGTTTTGCAGATCTTCCATGTAGTGCTGACCGGTGGGCTTCAGATCCACCAGCACCGGGGTCTCCCGTCCCATCCGATCGAGTGCTTCCAGATCGACTTCGATACCGAGGCGGCCGGCCACCGCGGTAATGTGCACCAGCCCGTTGGTGGAACCGCCGATGGCCATCAGGGCCCTGAGCGCGTTGGCAAACGCAGCGGGCGTCATGATTTTTGACGGCGTCAGTCTTTCGCCAGCCAGCGTCACCGCCCGCTGGCCGGCGGCTTCCGCATGGCGCAGGCGGTCCGCCGCGATCGCCGGAATTGCGGCTCCTCCCGGAAGCATCATTCCCAGCGCTTCGGTCATGCAGGCCATGGTGCTGGCGGTGCCCATCACCATGCAGGTGCCCGCGGTCGGTGCGAGCCTGCCGCTGATCTCCTCAATCTCGCCGTTATCCATCTCGCCCGCGCGATGCATGCCCCAGAAGCGCCGGCAGTCGGTGCACGCGCCGAGACGCTCGCCCCGGTAGCTGCCGGTCATCATCGGTCCAGTGACCACCTGGATGACGGGGATGTCTGCGCTGGCCGCGGCCATCAGCTGCGCGGGCACCGTCTTATCGCAGCCGCCGATGAGCACAACGGCGTCCATCGGCTGGGCGCGGATCATTTCCTCGGTGTCCATGGCCATGAGGTTGCGCAGGAACATGGAGCTGGGATGTGAAAACAACTCGTGCAGCGAGATGGTGGGAAATTCAACCGGCAGGCCACCCGCCAGCATGACGCCGCGCTTAATGGCGTCGCACAGCTCGGGCACGTTTCGGTGACAGGCGTTATAGCCGCTGAAGGTGTTAACGATGCCGACGATGGTGCGATCGAGCGCATCGTCGGAATAGCCCATGGCCTTGATGAAAGCTTTGCGCAGAAAGAGTGAGAACGCGGGATCACCGTAACTGGGGAGTCCGCGCCGCATGCCGTGTTTGGTCTTATCGCCCATTGATGAATTCCTATCGTATTGCTTTCACCGCATCGGGAGGAACGCACCGAGGTGCGCCGTCAAGGCAAATTAATTTCGAGAAAAACCGTGTCCTGATCGAAAGACGCCGCATGCTCCGTCTCCGCCGGGAAGTGGAACACGTCACCGGCTCTGAAAGGCCTGGCACCTTCAGGCGTCGTGAGTGTTCCGGCACCGTTCAACACTTCGACAAACTGCTCGTGGGGATGGGAGTGCGACGGCGCGACGACCCCGCGCGGGATCTCCACCCGCACGAGCTCTGCCCCGGTTCCCTTCAGTCTGCGGCGAACAACTCCGTTCGCGCCTTTTTCCGAGTCAATAGAATTCCACGAGGTGAGATGTTCGGGCATGAACTTTTCCTTCGGCGATGAATTATCGAGAAACGCTTGGAAAGAAATTCGCCGGCAAAAAACTACGTGCCGGGCATCGGTTTATCCTTATAATTAACGATAACCGTTCGCGATCAGCGCGCCGGGAGCCCGCTCTTCAGCAATCCTTCCCGGTGGTGATCGAGATCGCTCTTGTTCTTGTAGTGCACCGTGTTGAGATAGCTCCTGACGGTGAAATCCGGCTCCTTCTCCAGCACCTTTTGCGCGTGCGCAGCAGCGAGCGCGTCCTCATTCATGAAGGCATAACAGGCGGCAATGAAGGCGTAGTGGGTGTGGTCCGGCGCGTTGATGCGCTTGAAAGCTTCCAGTGCTTCTGAGTACTGCCGGGCGACAAAGTACGCGCGACCGAGGTGATTCCAGAATCGCTCCGGGAAGTGCGGATTAAGCTTCATCGCTTTCCTGATCCACTCGATACCTTCCTGCGGGCGTCCGAGCCAGGTAAGCAGCTCACCCTGCTGCACCACGATGGCGTCGTAGTTGGGATTGAGGGCGAGACCACGCTCCTGGTGATAGGCCGCGCGATCGTGATCGCCGCCCGTTAGATGGACCGCGGCGAGGATGCGGTGCACGTCCGCGTCGTTGTCATCCAGGTCCAGGGTGGTTTTGAGCTCACTGAGCATCTCGCGCCAGGTTGCATCCGGGTTTTCGCACCAGCCATGGACCCACGACTGGCCAATCACACAGGCTCGCCAGGCGTGCGCCTGGGCGTAAGCGGGGTCGAGCTCGACCGCCTTGTTGAGAAGCTCCAAAGCCTTTTGGTTGTCTTGGCGGGTTGAGCGATGGTGATAAATCTTCCCCGCCAGCACGTACTCGTAGGCGGCCATGTTCTCCGTAGGTTTACGGCTCACGCGCTCGTGGGCGGCGGCCTCGATCCGCGCCGGCAGGGTTGAGACGATTGTGGTCGCGATCCGATCCTGGAGGGCGAATATGTCCTCCAGTTCCTCCTGGTACCGCTCGCCCCACAGGTGCCGGTCGTTCTCCGCTTCGATAAGCTGAACCGTGACCCTGACCTGATTGCCGGCCTTGCGCACGCTGCCCTCGAGCACGTACTGCGCGCCGAGATCTCTGGCCACGTCCCGCACCTTCACGGATTTACCCTTGTATGCAAAGGCGGAGTTGCGCGAGATGACCAGAAGATCGTGAAATCGGGAAAGCTCGGTGGTGATGTCCTCGGTTAAGCCGTCGGCAAAAAACTCCTGCTCCGGGTCTCCGCTCATGTTGACCAATGGAAGCACGACGATTGAGGGTTTGTTTATCATAGTTACTGAACCCGCTGCCGATTCCGCGGACTGTTTTTTCAGATGCACCTTGTACGCGGGAATTGGCCGGACGATGTTCTTGACCTGCTGTTCTCCGAGGAATTCATATTCGACTGGAAGCATATTGCCCGCCGCGGTACGCACCGATTCAGAGACGCAGATGCCGCCGGGATCCGCCAGCGACTCCAATCGCGCGGCAACGTTGACGCCGTCACCGTAGATGTCATTCCGATCGACGATCACCTCGCCCAGGTTGACGCCGATGCGGAAACACACTTTGCGTTCTTCGGGCAAATCGCGGTTGCGATCGGCGAGCTGACCTTGAATCAAAACGGCGCAACTCAGTGCGTCGGTGACGGTAGTGAAGTCAGCCAGCACCGCGTCGCCGGCGTAATGGACTACCTGTCCAGAATGCTTTTCAACGGCCTCGCTGATGGCGTCGAGATAAGTACTGAGCCGCCGGTGGGTGCCTTCCTCGTCCTCGCCCGTCAGCCGGCTGTAGCCGGCAACATCGGCGTACATAATGGCGGAAAGCTTTCGCGGCAGGCGTTGTTGCAAACGGATGGCTCCCTAAATATTGAGCGTCATTGGCGAACGGCAACCATTATGAGGCGATCGGCCGTCCTCTGCGAGTAGGCATGCTGAGCCGGCTCCAGACCGGTAGAGTGAAGGAAAAAAAGGCACAATATAGGCAAGTCCACAAACAGCCGACAAATGATCTTCGAGAATCCACTCGCCGAGCGTACCTCGCTGCGTCGCGCCATTGACGAGTACTACCGGGCCGACGAAACGACTTGCGTCCGCGAGCTCCTTGGTCAGCTCGAGATCGATCCCGACGCCAAAGACCGCATACAGACCACGGCGCGCAGGCTGGTGGAAGCGGTGCGGGCGCGCGCCAAGGGCGGCATCGACGCCTTCCTTCATGAGTACGGGCTCTCCACCCAGGAAGGCGTAATGCTCATGTGTATCGCCGAGGCACTGTTGAGGATCCCCGACGACGAGACCCAGGAGGCGCTCATCCGCGACAAGATCTCGGCGGGAAACTGGGACCGCCATCTCGGCCACAGCGACTCCGTATTCGTCAACGCGTCCACCTGGGGGCTGATGCTCACCGGCCGGGTGGTGCGCATGCACGGTATTCGCGGCCAGAGCGCGGGCTCAGTGCTGCGCCGGCTGGTGGCGCGGGTGGGCGAGCCCATGATCCGTGAGGCAGTCAATCAGGCCATGCGCATCATGGGCCGACAATTCGTCATGGGTCGGACTATCGGCGAAGCGCTGGAGCGGGCCAAGGCGTTCGAGAAGCGCGGTTACCGCTACTCCTACGACATGCTGGGCGAAGCGGCGCGCACCATGGAGGACGCGGATCGATTTTTCGAGGCGTACAAAAGCGCTATTACGGTAATCGGTCAAGCCGCAAAGGGCGCAGGCATCGTCGACGGCCCGGGTATCTCGGTCAAGCTTTCCGCGCTGCATCCCAGATACGAGCTTTGGAACGAACGGCGGGTGATGGACGAGCTGGTGCCTCGCATTCAGGCGCTCGCGCGGCTGGCGGCGGAGCAAGGTATAGGCCTCAACATCGATGCAGAGGAGGCGGCGCGGCTGGATATCTCCCTGGATGTCACCGAAGCAGTTTCGGGCTCGAAGGACCTGAAAGGCTGGAACGGTTTGGGGGTGGTAGTGCAGGCCTATCTGAAACGCGCGCCGCTCGTCATCGACTGGCTGGCGGACATGGCGCGGCGACACAAGCGTCAGCTCATGGTGCGGCTGGTGAAAGGTGCGTACTGGGACGCCGAGATCAAGCTTTCCCAGGAGCTGGCGCTGGCCGGTTATCCCGTGTTCACGCGCAAGGTCAACACCGATGTTTGTTACCTCGCGTGCGCGCGCAAGCTTATTGCCGAGAAGGACGCCTTTTATCCTCAGTTTGCCACCCATAACGCCCACACCATCGCCTCGGTAATGGAGTTCGCGGGCAATCGGCGCGACTTCGAGTTTCAGCGCCTGCACGGTATGGGCGAGGAGCTTTACGAAGAGGTGGTGGAGAAAGCCGATTTAGGTACGCCGTGCCGGATCTATGCGCCGGTGGGCGAGCACGAGGATCTGCTGGCCTATCTGGTGCGGCGTCTTCTTGAAAACGGCGCCAACAGCTCGTTTGTCAATCGTATTCAGGACGAAGATTTGCCGGTGGAGGAGATCATTGCCGATCCGATAGCCCAGGCGCGCAGTCACGCTTTTGTGCCCCATCCACGTATTCCATTGCCGAGAGATCTCTACGGCGCCAAGCGTCAAAACTTCGCCGGGTTGGATCTCACCGACCGCTCCAAGCTCGAGCAATTGCGACGCGCCATGCTCGAAGCGGAGGCAAAGCCTTGGGCGGGCGGACCCATCGTCGATGGCAAAGACGCGGGCGGCCGCGTGCGGGTAGTCGTCTCGCCCGCTGATCGGGAGAGAGTGGTCGGGCATGTCAGTGACGCGGAAAAGGACGATATCGATCGGGCGCTGAAGTCCGCTTCCGGCGCGGCGAAAGCCTGGGCGAAGACACCTCCCCATCAGCGCGCGGAGTGCCTGAGAAAGGTGGCCGATCTCATGGAGGAGGAGACCCCGAATCTGATGGCGATTGCGGTGCGCGAAGCCGGCAAAACCTTGAATGACGCCCTGGCCGAGGTGCGCGAGGCGGTGGATTTCTGCCGCTACTACGCGCTTCGCGCGGAGAAGAGTTGCGGGGCGGAGACTCGCCTGCGCGTGCCGCGGGAGGACGGGCGCAAAGTGCGGCTGGAAGGTGGGGGGGTCTTCTGCTGCATCAGCCCGTGGAACTTTCCGCTGGCGATTTTCACCGGCCAGATCACCGCCGCGCTGGCTGCGGGCAACGCGGTTGTCGCCAAGCCCGCCGAGCAGACGCCGCTGATTGCCGGCGCCGGGGTGCGGCTCATGCACCGGGCCGGTATACCGCCCGAGGTGCTGCACCTGCTTCCCGGGGACGGCGCCGAGGTGGGCGCGGGCTTGGTCAGCGATCCCCGCGTCACCGGGGTGTGTTTCACCGGCTCCACCGAAGTCGCTCAAATCATCAACAAGACGCTGGCGAAGCGAGACGGGCCCGTCTATCCGCTGATTGCCGAGACCGGCGGCATGAATGCCATGATTGTGGACTCCAGCGCACTGCCCGAGCAGGTGACTCGAGACGTTTTGATGTCCGCGTTTCAGAGCGCCGGCCAGCGCTGTTCCGCGCTTCGGGTGCTGTTTCTCCAGGAGGAAGTGGCCGATCGAATGCTCGATATGATCCGCGGCGCCATGGAAGAGCTTTGCGTCGGCGACCCGGCATTCTTATCCACCGACATCGGCCCGGTGATCGACGATGAAGCTAAGTCCATGCTCGAGGGTCACATCCGGCGTATGCGCGGCGAGGCTAAGCTGGTCGAGCAGGTGAAGCTCGGGCCGCACACCGGGGACGGATCCTTTGTCAGCCCGGTCGCGTTCGAGATTGACCGGCTTTCACGCCTGCAGCGCGAGGTGTTCGGACCGGTGCTGCACGTGCTGCGCTATTCAGCCAACGAGCTCGACGCCGTCATCGAGGCCATCAACGCCACCGGTTACGGCCTCACCCATGGCATTCACACCCGGGTGGACGAAACCCGGGACTACATTCTCGCCCGGGTGCGGGCCGGCAACGCCTACGTCAATCGGAACCAGATCGGCGCGGTAGTAGGGGTGCAGCCCTTCGGCGGCGAGGGGCTGTCCGGCACCGGTCCCAAAGCCGGCGGACCGCATTACATACCGCGCTTTGCTTCCGAGCGCGCTGTCAACGGCGGAACCGAAAGCAATAAAAGCTCCGGAGGCGGTGGCGACCTGAGCCGATTCGGGATCTCGCGCTCCGATTTCGATGCGGCTATCGAAGTTGCCCGCGCCGGCGCCGAGACCTGGTCGAAACAGTCGGTGTCGTTGCGCGCGACGGTGCTGGAACGTGCCGCCGCGCAACTCGAAGACGCGGCCGAAGAGGGGCTCGCTGGATTGGATCCGCGCGGCAGCGGCGGCGTGGATCTGGCCGCCGATTACCTGCGCTTTCATGCGGCCCAGGCCGAGTCGGAGCTCGCAGAGCCCTTATCTTTGCCGGGTCCGACGGGCGAGCGCAACGAGCTTTCCTATGCCGCGCGCGGCGTGATTGCGTGTCTCGCCACCGACGGGGTGGCGCCGCTCGCGGCGCAAATGGGCGCCGCGCTGGTGGCAGGTAACGCCGTGATCGCGTGGCACGTGGACCATCGAATTGCGACCCACCTTGCGTCGATCTTTCGCCGCGCCGGCGCGCCGGAGCCGGTCGTGCAGGCGGTGCCGGTAGGCGAGGACGCGAGTTTGAAACATATCATCGCCGACGCGCGGGTGAATTCTTTCGCTTTTTGCGGTGAGCACGATGACGCCAAGGCAATTGCGCGCCTGCTGGCCGAAGGCGAAGGGCCCATCCGCCCATTCATTCCCTACGCCGAGCTCGAGCATCCGGGCGGCGCCCCGGGCAGTCCTTTAGCCGGGAGCCCCCACTATCTGCACCGCTTCGTGCTCGAGCGCTCGTTGAGCATCGACACCACAGCGTCCGGGGGAAACGCTTCGCTTTTCTCTCTCGAGGAAGCACAGTCTGGCTGAGATTAAATCGTCCGTAGCTTCGCTCGGGTCCGGTTTCAATAATTATAAGTTTCCGATCCATATAAAACTTTTAGTTCTCCCGCCATGCCGCATGCACGTCTTAGGCGACACGCATAATCGCGTCCGCCGTAGATTGTAAAGCTTTGTAAAAACCATTCCGGTTCCTTTGAGCGCGCTATACCAACGGCATAGAATGCGTGCCGTCGCGTGCTCCGAGCGCGCACGATTTACGATTTCCTGGAAAATCGAACCGGGAAATTCTTGGCTTTAAGTTCCTGACAAACCCAGGAGCTATTTCAAGTTGACCGTTATAAGCGATAGGAGTTGATGGAAATGGGCTACAAGATCGATCAGATTGAGGGCATCGGTCCGGCATCCGCCGAGAAACTCGGCACCGCCGGCATCAAAAGCACGGACGACCTATTGAAGATGTGCTGCGACACAAAAGGCCGAAAATCGACCGCCGAAAAGACCGGCCTCGGAGAGAAACAGTTGCTTAAGTGGGCCAACATGGCGGATCTGATGCGGATTTCCGGCGTGGGCGAGGAATACTCCGAGCTGCTGGAAGCCGCCGGCGTGGACACGGTCAAAGAGCTGCGCAATCGTAGGGCCGACACCCTGGCGACCAAGATGGCTGAGATTAATCAGCAAAAGAAGCTTACCCGCACGGTGCCTTCTGAAAAGCAGGTGGCCAAGTGGGTGGAGCAGGCGAAAACGATGGAGGCCGTGATCTCTCACTGAATTCACCGCCCATCATGATAGAAAAAGGCGCGGAGCGTTCGACGCTCGGCGCCTTTTTCATTTGGTGAGCTTCAACCCTGGCCTGCGGCGGTTTCGAACCCCGGCGCGCGGGCGCTCTTTAGATTATGAGAAAGCTCGCTGCGCTACTTTTTTGGAACAACGACGAGATTTCCCACGTGCCCTTTCTTTAGAAACTCTGCCTGCGCCTCGCGTAGAAATTCGAGAGGCCAGGTGCCGGCAAGCAATGGTTTGATTTCGCCGCGCTCGATATAACCGATCAGATCGGCGAACAGCCGAGGTGGAACGATGGTTGCACCGGTCAGGGTGAGGTCGTTTAAATAGAATGTGCGCAGGTCGAACTCCACTATTGGCCCGGCGATAGCGCCCGCGCAAGTGTAGCGACCGCCACGCCGCAGACAGCCGATGAGCTGCGGCCAAAGGGAACCACCGACCACGTCGGCAACTACCTCCACTTGCGCTTTGCCAGCTGCAGCTTCCAGCGCCGCGGACACGTTCTCCGGAGACCGCGGCAAGACCGCCTCGGCGCCGATAGCGCGAACCTGATCCGCTTTGTTCTCACCGCACATGGCGATCGGAACGGCGCCGCGTCGGCGTGCGAGCTGAACCAGTGCCGAGCCCACGCCGCCGGAGGCGCCTGGTATGAGCACCATCTCGTCGGATTTCACGACGGCACGGCGGAGCATGTTCTCCGCGGTGATGTAGGAAGTCGCAAAGGTGGCGAGCTCCGCGTCACTCAGATCGCTGTCAACGGAGTGAACGTTCTTAACCGGCGCTTTGGTGTACTCGGCAAATCCACCATCGACTTCCGAGCCGAAATAGCGGCACTTGTCGAAATTGTTCGGATCGCTCCAGTCCCGCAGCCAGGTGTCAACGAGCACCCGCTTGCCAAGCAACGTTTCCGGCGCGCGGCTTCCGACGGCGACGACCCGGCCGCAGACATCCGCGCCCTGGACGCGCGGAAAGGAGATGCCGGTGTCGCCCCAGCCGCTGACGGCTTCGTGCTCCAGACCGAATCCTGATTCGCCACGCTCGGCGGTTGTGCCCTCGTTCACGGCCTTCGAGTACCAGCCGATGCGGGTATTGATGTCGGTGTTGTTGATGCCGCAGGCGCCGACTTCAATCAAAACTTCGTCCCGTTCCGGCGTCGGTACCGGCCAGTCCTCACGGTATTCGAGCTTGTCCAGTCCGCCATACCCGGTGAGCACCACCGCGCGCATCCGCTTTGGAATCATTATCGTCCAGCACCTCGTTGGCCCCGCTGGCATCGAATTCGCAAGCGGGGCGCCGGTTAACCTTGCTCAATCAACGGGACGCGATGATTGAGCATGCGGCCGAGGGAGCGGCCTAGTTTAAGCCATCAGGTGGGCGTCACGAACGACACAACGGAACGAAACGAACGCGAAACAGCTCTCGACGCGAAACACGACCGTCGGTGTCTTTCTCGATCAGGGTCAGCCATTGTTCGTCACCCTGCTCGCGCAGCGGAATCACGAGGCGCCCGCCCGCCTCGAGCTGAGCAACCAGGGCAGGAGGAATTCTGTCCGCCACCGCCGTCACCACGATCGCGCGATACGGCGCGTGCTCGGACCAGCCCTGGTGGCCGTCGCCGGTGAGAACGCGGACGTTCCGGTAGCCGAGAGCGTGCAGCGTGTGCTGCGCCGCAACCGCCAGCTCCGGAATCGTTTCCACCGAGTAAACCTGCGCTCCAAGCTCCGCCAGAATCGCAGCCTGGTATCCGGATCCGGTTCCGATTTCGAGCACACGGTCTCCCGCGCTGACCTGCAGCAGCTCAGTCATATAGGCGACGATGAACGGCTGGGAAATAGTCTGTCCGTGACCGATGGGCAATGCAGTATCCGCGTAGGCCAGAATCCGCTCGTGACGGGGTACGAATTTCTCACGCGGAACCCGCACAATCGCGCCCAACACCGCCGGCGAGATATCACACGCTCCAATTTCGCCCGCCACCGCCTGCGCGTGGGCTTGGATGCATTCGATCAGCGCTTCAATCCGGTGGTCGCTTCCGTTCTCTTCGGAGTTCTCCCTGCCTTTGAATATGGAGGCGCGGGGCGCGTCCGCGGGAATCCACATTTTCTTATCTCCGGATCTCGGCGCAATCAAATCTTGGAACGTACTCATTCTTCAGTCCGGCGCTGAATCCCGCATTGACGCGGATCAGGGTTGACCCGGATTGGATTGTGCAGTCCGCGCCGGGGCTGATCCGGCCGTCGAATTCAGGCCGATGCGGCAGCTTCCTTCTTCAATTTTTCTACAACCATTTCGCGCATGCGGAATTTCTGCAGCTTTCCCGTCACCGTCAGCGGGAATTCTTCCACGAACTCGATGTGGCTCGGGATTTTGAAGTGCGCGATATGTCCTTTGCAGAATTCCCTAATCTCCTCCTCGCTCAAATGTTCCCTCGCGTGCGGCTGTATCCAGGCGGCGACCGCCTCGCCGTAGTACTCGTCGGGGATTCCGAACACGGCCACCTCGGCCACCTTTGGATGGGTGAAGATGAAGTCCTCGATTTCCCGGGGATAGATGTTCTCGCCGCCGCGGATAATCATCTCTTTTCGCCGGCCGGTGATACTCACGTACCCATCCTCGTCCATGTGACCGATGTCGCCCGAGTGCAACCAGCCGTTCTCGTCGACGGCTTCATCGGTGGCCGTTGCATCGGCGTAGTAGCCCTTCATGACGTGGTATCCACGGAAGCAGATTTCGCCGTCTTCGCCCAGCGGCACGGTGGCGGCGCTTTCCACGTCTATCACCTTGACCTCCTGGTGGGGCAGGTTGCGACCGACGGTTTCCACGCGGCGCTCGAGGCTGTCGGTGGCGCTGGTCAGGTGTGTGAGGGGTGATGCTTCAGTTTCGCCATAGCCGATGAGGATCTCGGGTACGTGCATGTCCTCCATCACCCGCCGCATAAGCTCGGGCGGACAGGGCGCTCCTGCCATGATCCCGGTACGCAGACTTTTTAGATCGGTATCCGGAAACTGCGGGTGCTCGAGCGCGGCGATGAACATCGTCGGGACCCCGTGGATGGCCGTGCAGCGCTCGCGCTCAACGCATTCGAGAACCGCGCCGGGATCGAAATGCTCGCTTGGCACGACCGCGCAGGCCCCAACGGAAAAGCAGAGAAGATTTGAAAGCACCATGCCAAAGCAGTGATAAAAAGGCACCGGGATGCAGAGCCGATCGTTTTCATCAAAGCCCATGGACTGCGCCGTGAACCAGGCGTTGTTGAGGATATTGTGATGCGAAAGCACCACGGCCTTCGGAAATCCTGTGGTGCCGGAGGTGTACTGGATGTTGATGGCGTCGTCCGGATCCAGCGCCGCGGTCTCGGCCTCCAGACGCTCAGGCAAGATCTCATCGGCGCGCTCGAGAAACGCCTCCCAGGGAAGGAATCCATCGACGGGGTCCGTAGTGGATGCGGTTGTAACCGGATCGAATAGAACTAATCTGCGCAGATGGGGAAACTGCTTTGACTCAAGAGCGTCGAGCTTTACGTGTTTCAGCTCCGGGATCAGCTGCGTCAGCATGGCCACGTAGTCGCTGGTTCGAAATCGCGGGATCAGGAATATCGCTTCTATTTCCGAACGCTCAAGGGCATGCGCCAGCTCCCGCGGGCGGTACGCCGGATTCACGTTCACCAGAATCGCGCCAATCCGCGCCGTGGCCAACTGAAGCAGCACCCACTCCACGTTGTTGGTCGACCAAACGCCGATGCGGCTTCCCTTGCCGAAACCATCGGCAAGCAGAGCGCGCGCAACCACGTCGGCCTGCGTCTGGAGCTCGCAATAGCTCAAGCGCCTTGACTGGTGTGCCGACACGATGGCATCGCGTTCCGGGAAACGGGAAACGATTTCGGCGAAGTGCTCCGGGATGGTTGCTCCCTTGAGGGCAGTTTCTCCACCCCGATGACAATAGCTGCGCCGCGCGTTGCTTACGCTGACATCACGGCTTCGGGTTTCGTTTGCCCGGGCCATGGGTCAGAACACTGACCAGCGCCGGGTGCGCATCGCCGCCTCGACCCGTGAGGTCGCCAATTCCAGCGCCGCCTCTCTAGGCAGGCACCGTTCTTCGCGGGCGCGCTTCAAGACGTCTTCTGTATTTCGGCGAACTTTCTCTTCGATGGACTGCATGGCCGCGGCTTCACTGGCGCCCGCGTACTCCATGGCCGCGCAGATAACGCCGCCGGCGTTGGCGATGAAATCGGGAATGCTCAGCACGCCGCGCTCGTGGAGTTGGCGCTCGGCGGCGTGGGTGACAGGAATATTTGCACCCTGAATAATGAGTCTCGTCTTGAGACGATCTACGTTGGCCTCATCGATGACGTCCGGACGCGCAGCGGGGATCCAGATCTCGCAATCAATGTCGAGCGTGGCGTCTAGCGGCAAAACTTTCGCTTCTTTCCACTGCGAAAGGCTGTTTCCCGCGTCCTTGTGCGCTATCAGCGCAGCGACGTCGAGTCCGGAGGGATCATGTAAAGTGCCACTCGAGTCGCTGGCGCCGACGAGAAGCGCTCCCCGCTCGCTCAAAAATCGCGCGGCGTGTTTGCCCACCGCGCCGAAGCCCTGTACCACGACTCGCGCGGCTTCAAGATCGAGGTCGCAATACTTCACGGCCACCTCCGCGGCGCAGGCGAGACCCAGTCCGGTGGCGCCAATCTCGTCCAGGGGGATGCCCCCCAGCTCACGAGGGAGTCCCACGGCGCGCCCGATTTCGTCCTTGATCCAGGCCATGCACACTTCGTCGGTCCCCATATCGGGTCCGAAAATGTAGTGTTTCTCGTCGGCGAGCGCGCAGGCAAAAGCTCGAACGAGTTGTTGCTTGTGTTGTTCGTCGGTTTGTTTGGGATCGGCGAACAAGACCGATTTGCCACCGCCGTGGGGGAGACCCGCCGCTGCGTTCTTGAACGTCATGGCGCGGGCCAGTCGAAAACACTCCCGGGCGCTCACGTCCGGCGCCATTCGCAGCCCGCCAATCGATGGCCCGGCCGCAACGTTGTCGACCACGAGCACGCCTTTCAGTCCAACCGATGGCTCATAAACGTGAATGACCTTGAGCGGCCCCAGGCTATCGGCAAAGCTGAATGGCTCTTCCAAGTTGGTTCTCTTCACGTATTGCGGTAGTTGAAGACCGACGGAACAGGGACGGAACCGGCCCCAACGCGTGAGCTCAGTCTGCCTCAGAGGCGACAGAGGGGGTGTTGATCTCGATCACTTGATATCACGACAGGTCGAGATGAACGCAGCCCATTAAGCTCGGGCTTATTAACTCTCTCACCGCATCAGTGATTAGAGCTTTGGAACATTAGGTCGACGCGTCGATCCCACGCCGGTCCTCTCGAAGGCAATAGTTTCTGGGTTCGAAAAATGATTAACTGCCACGTCGTCGGTAATGTCGACCGAGCTTGATTGGATCTGGCGTTCACTTGAACTGCTGGAAACTTTGAACAGCCGCAGTGAAACGGATGAAGATTACGGCCATCGAGACCTTCAGCAACAAGTTCGTTGGATTCCTTCGGGTGACCGCTGAAGACGGTTCTCAAGGATGGGGGCAGGTCTCCGCCTACAACGCGGACATCACATCGCTCGTCGTTCATCGTCAGATCGCCCCCTGGGCGTTGGGCGCCGACGCGCTGGATATCGACTATCTAGTCGACATTATTCCCGAGCGGGAGCATAAGTTTCCGGGCTCGTATCTGTATCGGGCGCTGGCGGGATTGGACACGGCATTATGGGATCTGCGCGGAAAAGTCGAAGGTAAAAGCGTATGCGAGCTGATTGGCGGCACTCCTCGTTCGATTCGCGTTTATGCCTCGTCCATGAAACGGGACATCACGCCCAAAGATGAGAGCGAGCGTCTGAAGAAGTTGCGGGAGCAATTCGGCTACGATGCCTTCAAGTTCCGGGTCGGCGCGGAATGTGGACACGACGTGGACGAATGGCCCGGACGCACCGAGAAAATCGTGCCCGCGGTGCGCCGCGCGCTCGGGGACGACGTGGCTCTGCTGGTCGATGCCAACAGCGGTTTTTCTCCACCCCGTGCCATCGAGGTGGGGAAGATGCTCGAGGACCACGGCGTGGAGCACTTCGAAGAGCCCTGTCCCTACTGGGAGCTGGAGCAGACCCGGGAGGTGACTCAAGCGCTGGACATCGACGTCACAGGTGGGGAGCAGGACTGCGAGATCCCGACCTGGCGGCGAATTATCGAGATGAAAGCCGTGGACGTGATCCAGCCTGATGTCTGCTATCTGGGCGGGCTGACCCGCACGCTGCGGGTGGCAAGAATGGGCATGGAAGCAGGGCTTCCCTGCACGCCGCACAGCGCCAATCTTTCCATGGTGACGCTGTTCACCATGCATCTCCTCGGCGCCATCGACAACGCGGGAAAGTATCTCGAGTTTTCAATCGAAGGTCCGGACTACTATCCCTGGCAGGAGAATTTGTTCCGCAACTCGCCATACCGCATCGTGGACGGCAGGGTGCGCATCCCCGATACGCCCGGGTGGGGAGTAGAGATTAATAAGGAGTGGCTGGAGCGTGTCGACTATCAATCCAGCAAGCTTGGGTAGCCGAACGATGGCCGCCGATAGAGCGCCCGCTTTTTTATTGCGCTCGTCGCTGGAAATCGTTACTCCCCGTTTAAGCCGACGACGAAGTCGGCGATTCTCCGGCAGCCCTCCGCCAGCTTCGTGTCGTCGGTGCTGAACGACATTCGCACAAAGCCGTCGGCTCCTCCGAACGGCGAAGCGTCCAGCACAGAAACTTTTTGGTTGCGGTAGAGATTGCGGGCGAATTCGGCGCTGCTAAGGCCGGTGCCGCGAACGTCCATCAGCAGGAACATACCGGCTTCGGGTTTGAAGCAGCGAACCCCCGGTACCTCGGCAAGGGCGCCGAGCACCGCATCACGCCGGCGGCGATAGTGATCGCGCATTCGGCTGGATTCGCCGTCGGAGTGAGTCAACGCCTCCACTGCCGCGGCCTGGGCAAAGCCGGGAAGCCCGTAAAGCATGCAAAGGGCGAGATTCGCCAGGTGCGGCACCAGCTTCGGTGGGGCGATGGCCCACCCGGTGCGCCAGCCCGGCATGGCGTGGGATTTGGAGAGGCTCGACACGGTGATGGTGCGCTCGGCCATCTCGGGCATGGCAGCGATGGAAAGATGCTCGCTCTCGAAGACCAGATCGGCGTACACCTCATCGCTCACCAGCCAGAGATCGTGACGCCGGGCCAGATCGGCGATGGCCTCGAGCTCCCGGCGTCTCATCACCACGCCGGTGGGATTATTCGGATTGGCAAAAAACAACGCCCGAGTGCGCTGCGTCACCGCCGCCTCAAGCCGATCCGGGTCGGGCCGAAATCCACCGACCGAGTCGCAGGGGACTGGCACCAGGCGGGCGCCGGCAGCGCCGATTGTGGCCTCGTAGGTCACATACATGGGCACCGGCACGATGACCTCGTCGCCCGGGCCCGTGAGGCAGAGGGCACAGGCAAAGAGTCCGTTTTGCGCTCCGGCAAGAATGACCACCTGATCCGAGTCGACCTCGAGTCCGGTGCGCGCAGCATGACGTTCGGCAACCGCGGCGCGGAGCGACGGACGCCCGACGATGGGGGTGTAGTGGGTATCGCCATCACGAAGCGCGGCGATAGCCGCCTGGACGATGGCTGGCGGCGTGGCGAAGTCCGGGTCGCCCACGCTCATGACAATCACGTCCTCGCCGCGGCGTTTGGCCGCCATCGCCTCCACGTGCAGCGACCAGGCGTCCGCACCGCGGCCGGCGATGCGTTCGACAAAGGGCGACATTCTCCTACCATGTCTCGGTGTGTCATTCACCGGTTCAGATCCGACGATAACGCAATGACTCGGAATTATTCATGCAAAACGAACCTGGAGTGGAACGAAGTCAGCGCCGCGTTCCGGCCCAAGGATAGTGCATTGGAATTGAACATGCTTAACTCCGGGCCCGGGGACAACTGCAGAACCCGGCGGCAGTCCATGTTGAAGCAAACGGCGACTTGCCTAAGACGTTATCATGTGAAGGCGAATATCCTCCTGTAGGGATTGACAGCCAGCGATGCCCCTTCGTTCATCGACCACTCAAAACTTCGATTCAGATCCAGAATTCGGAAAAGACTATCGGACTTTCCACGCGGACGGCGAGGTGAAGTACGGTCGAATCGAGGATTCGTATACCTCCGATTTAGTGATTTACCTCGCGGGTAATCAGTTCATGGTGATGGAGGAACTGATCCGCGCGTTTCAAAACAAGAATCCAGGCATCGGTACCGTCTACGTCGAAACAATTCCGCCGGGGCAGATTCTGAAAGATCAGATTCTGGCGCAGGGGGAGATTGCCGGCCGAAAGACCGCGCGTAATCCGGATCTGTACGGAAGCGTGAATCTTGATCACCTTCTCGCGCTCAAGGACGAGGGACTGATGCAAGACTATCTGATCTATGCCCACAACAAGCTTGAACTGATGGTGGCCCGTGGCAATCCCAAAGGCATCAAGGGACCAGAAGATCTGGGGCGGGACGATTTGATTCAGTGCCATCCGAACCCGGTAAACGAGGGTATTTTCAAGTTCTACGGGTCGGAGATGCTCAAAGACTTAAGCCTTTACGAAAAAGTTACTGGCGGGGCGGTATGCGAAAGCTGCTGGGCGGTTGAAGGAAAGACCTGGTTCACCGCCAGGCACCATCGAGAGACGCCGCAACGCATCGAGGACGGGGAGGCGGACGTAGGCATCGTCTGGGCGTCGGAAGTGGTTTACGCCAAGGCATCCGGGCGCGCGGTCGACGGCGTTGCGATACCGGCGCCTTTGAACAAGCAGAACCGGGTGGCCTATTCCACGGGGCCCTTGCGCACTGGTCGCAACCCCGAGAACGCCAGGCGCTACCTCGCTTATCTTGCTATGCCGAAGGCGCAGGCGATTTTTGAAAAGCATGGATTTGCGCGGGCGACCGCTGAGGAGCTGAAACTGAAACCGCTAGCGTAGCCTTGCGTTTGCGTTCTGGCGCTGTAAGCGGAATATTCCGTTTGTATTTAATAACTTCAAGTAGGGAGAAAGCGATGGCCCGGATAGACGAGATTGAAGTGAACGGCAGCCCGATGCGCATCTGCGTTGCTTCGCCCGACGGCGAGGGACGGCATCCGGCAGTCATCGTCATGTGCCACATCGGCGGACTGGATGAGTTCACCGAAGATCGGGTCGATCGGCTGGCGTCTGCAGGCTACGTCGCCGCCGCGCCGGACGTGTTCCATTACCACGACTGGATCGAGGACAAGGAGGGGCGCCGCGCAAGCCTGCGCGACAAGTCCATTATCGATGACATTAATGCCTGCATCGGGCACATCTCTAAGACGGAGAAGGTGGACACAGGGCGCATCGCTATTCTCGGCCACTGCATGGGCGGGCGTACGGCGATGCTCGGGGCCGGCAACATCTCACGCCTCGGTCCGCTGGTCATTTACTACGGCGGGCGAACCATGAATTCCTGGGGCGGCGACGGCCCGACGCCCTTCGAACGTATTTCCAGCATCAAGGGGCCGGTGATCGGCTTCTTCGGCCTGGACGATACCGAGCCCTCACCTGAAGACGTGGACAAGATCGAGGCGGAGTTCAAACGCAACGACATTGCCTGCGAGTTCCATCGATACCAGGGCGCGGGACATGCGTTCCAGAATTTTATGAGCTCCGAGCGCTACCGCGAAGCTGCGGCCAATGATTCCTGGAACAAGACGCTGCAATTCTTGAGCGAGGCGTTTGACTGACTCTGCAAATAAAATCAGAAATTCAAACTCATAACGAATTGAGTCGTGCTAACGTGACGTGTTGATGAATCTCATGACGATCAATTCGCGACCATTCTCCAATCAGTATGCGCATCGATAACTTATTAAGTTCGGCGTTCAGGCGTATGCTGGCACCGGCTATATCGAGCGACTGACAACGGCGAGAGTCTCAGATTGTGAAGACTTCGACAAACCTTCTCCTTATGAAAAGCGCGCTCATGCTCGCCGTCGTCTTTTTGATATTCCTCGGCGTTATTTCGACCTCCCGTGCGGCGGCGGACCCGCCTGCACTGACGGCATCACAGAATGTCGCGCCCGTCACCGAAGTGGCGCCGGCCCAGGCGCCAGCGGATCTCGTGGATCGCCTCAGGGGAAGCGGGCCAAAAATCCGGCGCGCCCTGAAACAGGTGTTCGCCTCGGTCGGCGATCTTCCGTCCGTGCCCAAAACGATGTGGGCGTCGCTGCGCGCGGACGGCGCTGTCAGTGGCCCGCAACTCTTCGGCGTGTTCCTGGCGGCCTTTCTAATCGGCATTATCGTCGAGCAGATGTTACGCCGGGCCGTGCGACCCGTTGGGGAGAAAGCCGAATTGGATTCCGGAGGTCACTGGCGCGCGCGGTTCGGCATGCTCATGCTGCGTGCGGTGATCGATATCTTTGCGGTGGCAGCGTTTGCGGGTGGCAGCTTTGCCGCGATGGTGATCATTGATCCGAAATCCGAGCTTTCGCATCTGCTGTTCATCGATCTGCTGTGGCTCATAGCTATGATCCGTGTGGTGGCGGTCATATCCCGTGCCATTCTGGCGCCGCGAACGCCTGAGCTCAGGCTATTGCCGCTTGACAACGCAGCGACAATTACCCTGCACCGACAGGTTTTGGCGGCCGCGGTGCTGATCTTGATACTGAGGCTGCACAACAATGTCATGAATGATTTCGGGCTGCCTTGGGAAGTAAGCCAGCTGGTATCGCTCATTATATCGGGGGTCATTGGCCTAGCAGTGATCGGCATGATCTTGTACTGGCGCGAAAGCGCGGCAGCAATATTACTAAGTGGCCGATCGAGCTCCGACGAAGCGGTGAGTCCGCTGAAACGCAGTTTCGTCGCAAGCTGCCATGTGCTCGCGATAGCCTATGTCATTGGTGTCTGGCTTTTTGCCGCGGGCGTCAAACTTGCAACCGGCGAAACCGTGTTCTTTCCAGGTATCGTAAGCTTGTTTGCACTTGTGGCGGTGCCGGTCGCAGATCTCGGGCTGAGTGCGCTCGCCCATCGGTGGTTCGGGCCCCATGCGGATGAGCCCCCGTCGGCAACAAGCCCGGCGACCTCACAAGAGACGCCGAGCTACGAAGCCGTCGCCCTGCGCAACATGCGCATCCTTCTCGCCATCGTTGTGGTAGTCGTTCTCGCACAGGCGTGGCGGATCGATCTGTCCAGCATCGTGGAGGGAATCTTTGGCGCGAGGGTGGCGAATGCGTTGCTCGACGTCGGTATCACAATTTTGCTCGCGTACGCGTTGTGGGGCGTGGTCAAGACCGCAGTGGCGCGCCACGTGACCTCTGGGACCGAGGGCAGTCAGCCCGGAACTGAGGGCGACGCGGGCGGCGCGGGCGCAACCCGGCTCCAGACCCTGCTGCCCCTGGTGCAAAAATTCCTCCTGGTTACCCTCGTCGTCATCGTCACCATGGTCGCGCTGTCCTCCGCCGGAGTTGAGATTGGCCCGCTGCTAGCTGGCGCGGGCATGGTGGGGATCGCCATCGGCTTCGGCGCGCAGACGCTGGTACGCGATATCGTTTCCGGGATCTTCTTTCTCATGGATGACGCCTTCAGAATGGGGGAGTACGTCGAGATAGGCGATACTCGGGGCACGGTTGAAAAGATTTCCATACGTTCCATGCAGCTTCGCCATCACAGAGGACCGGTGCACACGGTCCCCTTCGGTGAGATCAAACAGCTCACCAACTACAGCCGCGACTGGAACGTGATGAAGTTCGAGCTGCGTTTACCCTTCGAGACCGACATTAATGGCGTTCGGAAAATCATCAAGAAAGTGGGCCAGACCATGATGGAGGATCCGGATCTGGGACCAAAGATGCTCGGCCCGCTGAAATCTCAGGGCATCAACCGAATGGACGATTCCGCGCTCATTATTCGCTGCAAGGTGACCTGCGTGCCGGGCGAGCAGTTCATGGTGAGGCGCGAAGCGTACACGCGCATACAGAAGGCCTTCGAGGAAAACGACATCCACTTCGCCCCGCGCCGGGTCATCGTCGAGGCGGCGACCCCGGCGCAGGCGGCTCAGGCGGCGGCCGGCATTCTGGAGAACGAGGCCAAAAACGGGCAAAAGCCCGCCGATGACCGAGGTTGACGGTTGGCGGACACTCGCGCCTGGGGCCGACGAGTCTCAGATAAGGGTGGTTTATGGGGTTTCTGAAGAGGGTCTTTGTCACCGAGGCGATAGTCCAGCCGCCCGCTTGACCCAGATCAACGCGCCCGCCGTGGGCCGGTATTAGAGTTTACCCAGGTTTCGGGAGTCGCATCAGATCTCTCCGAAATCCATGGGCGGGCCAGTTGTTCCTCCCCCCTCAGTAGCTCTGCTGGCCGGCCCTTTTTTTCGTTCGCCCCGGGCATAACGCCCGGGGCGTATTGTTTGCAAATATTCCAACCTGGCGCTGCTTTGCCTTTACAAGGCGGGCTGCCGGGCCTTGAAGATCAAGGGTCTTTCTGCGACCCATTGCCGGATCGACGCTCACGCAATACCCTTTTCAATCCAGGTCCCGCAACTGGCGTTGGCTTCGGCGGCGCCAGAATGGCGGGTTTTTTACCTGATGACCCTGTCGTGGCGCAAAAGATCGAGGTGAGCGTGATGTCCGTGACCACCGAGCAAGCACCCCTGAAAGTCTACTGGCAGCCCGGCTGTTCGAGTTGCCTCAAGACCAAGGAATTTCTTCTCTCCAACGGGATGGAGTTCGAGTCCATAAACGTGCTCGAGGACGAGAACGCTTTCAAGGAGCTCGAAGCCCTTGGGGTGCGCATGGTGCCTATCGTTGCCCGGGGAAAGGACTGGGCCAACGGCGCGGTGTTTCGCGACGTGGCACGGGTCGCCGGATTTGAATGGGGCGGCCACAAGATGCTGTCGCCGGAGGAGATGGTGGCGCGCATCAACGGAATTCTCGACGGCGCGCTGCGCTTCGCCGGTCAGCTCCCGGAAGACAGGCTCGACGATATGCTCCCGGGCCGCCCGCGTTCCTATCGGCAGCTCGCCTACCACATCTTTCAAATTCCCGAGGTGTTCCTGAATCGCGTGGAAAACGACGCTCCTTACACCTACGATGCGCTCTTGAGCCAGCTTCCGCCGGAAATCAAAACCAAAGACGATCTGCTCGACTACGGCGAAAGGGTCAAAGCGCGGCTGAACGCCTGGTGGAAATCGGCGGGCCGCAAGACGGACTTCAGCCAGCCGGGGAAGGTCTACTACGGCGACGTCACCCTGCACGAGGTGCTGGAGCGTACCGGCTGGCATTCGGGCCAGCACACCCGCCAGCTCATGCTGACCCTGGAAAAGCTCGGCATTTCACCCGACGGGCCGCTCACCGACGCTGACTTCTCGGGACTGCCGCTGCCGAAGAACGTATGGGACAACGAAAAGAGCTGGGATTAGCAAGAACTAGCAAAACCCCGGTGAGTTAAAGTCACCGGACCCTTGATCCGGAGCACGCCGATCGCCTGGCATTATTCGTCCGACGGTAGGCTGTGCAGCACAATGTCCGTGTAGCTCACAACGCCTATAATATCACCCTGCTCGATGACGGGCGCGACCGCAATTCCGAACTGATTGAACAGCCTTACGGTGTAGCGGATATTCATATCCGCTCGTACCGAAATCACGGGCTTGGACATGATTTCGTAAATGTTCACCCGCTCGGGCGATCGGTTTGGGGCGATGATCTTTCTGGCGATGTCTGAGAGCAGCACCATGCCGTACTCGTCGCGCTCGTTGCGTTTCTTGACGATGATACAGCGCGCCTCCTTGCGTTTGAGCTCGGAGAACGCGGCGCGCACCGTTTCCAGTCCGTCTACCATTATGTACCGGTCGTTCATGACATCGCGAACGTGAACGATTTCTTTCTCACTCATAACTGCTCCTCCACAATGGATGAGAGCCTCTTGACCTGATGCGATACGCCGACGACGTCCTCCACGTCGATCTGCAGCGCGATGCCGCGGCCTGGTTCGCTGTCGAAGCCCCCGGCGCCGGATATGCTCTCCAAAATATGCCGGCTCATGTGCTCCTCGACCACGAGAAGCAACACGTCGCACTGAGTCTCCATGGACAGGCCGAGGAAGGTCTTTTTCGGTGTAACGCCCTCGCCGCGGGCGGCGTTAAGCAGCGTCACGCCGGTCGCGCCGGCCTCGCGCGCGGCGTCGGCCACGTCGTTTGATATTGCGTCGTCTACGACGACCACGATTAGCTTGAAATGCATGGATGAGCCCTCTTACGTTCTGAATTCATGTTGAATCGGACCGGTCCGGGGGTGTTTTGGATACACGGCCGATTAGTTCGGATAGTTGCGCGTACGCCAGCACGCTGATGATTGGGAAAAGACTGGCGAACGCTATCAGACCAAAACCGTCAATCAACGGATGTCGTCCGGGTACGGTCTCGGCCAGCCCGATACCGAGCGCCGCAACCAGAGGGACCGTTACGGTCGAGGTAGTGACACCCCCGGAATCGTACGCCAGCGGAATAATCTGTTTCGGTGCAAACCACGTCTGGATGATCACCACTATGTAACCAAAGATGATGAAGTAATGTATCGGAGATCCGGTGATGATGCGGTACGTGCCCAAGGCAATCCCAAACGCCACGCCCAAAGCCACCGCGATACGTAACCCCCATACACCGATGGCACCACCGGAAATTTCGTTGGCTTTGATGGCAACGGCGAGCAGAGACGGCTCGGCGATGGTGGTGCTGAATCCAATCGCAAAGGCAAAAAGGAAAACCCAGCGGTAGTCAATCCAATGCAGGACCTCGTTCAACCCCACTACGTTGGGCGCGATGAATGCCGGATCCGTGAGCTGCGTCGCCATCAGGCGGCCTAAGGGAAATAGCGTGAGCTCAAGCCCGACCAGAAACAGAGACAGCCCGACCAGCACGTAGATGAATCCGATCAGTACCCGATGGAGATTCGGGATAGGACGCTTGAGTACCAGCAGCTGAAAGCCAAGGACTACGGCGGCGATGGGAATGACGTCTCGGATAGTCGCGAGAATCGTGCCTACAACCTGCGCCAACAAGTCACTCATATCAGCATTCCATACAGCAGCACGAAGATAATGGGCGTTAAAGAGGCGAAGGCAATGAGCCCGAAGCCATCGGTCATCGGATTGCGCCCTCGAATTGAAGAGGCCAGTCCGACACCGAGCGCGGTAACCATGGGCACGGTGATGGTGGAAGTGGTCACCCCCCCGGAGTCGTAGGCGATACCGATAATTTCATCAGGCGCAAATGCGGTCACCACGACCACCAGGGCATAACCCACGATGATGAACAAATGGATTGGCCAGCCTTTGAGGATTCGGATGACGCCGAGAACAATGGCTAATCCCACCGAGAGGGCAACCGTAAACCGCATACCCAGCGCGTAGCGGGAGCGGGCCTCTTTGCTCTCAGCTATGTGGCCAGTCTCGGCAGCGGCATCGGCGGCTTCGGCGGTGACGGCGATCAGTGCGGGCTCGGCCACCGTGGTGCCAAAGCCCAGGGCGAACGCATAAAGAAGCAAAGCGATCAGGCTGCCCTTGCGCACAAAGGCGTGGGCCATGGATTCGCCGAGTGGAAACAGCCCCATCTCGAGTCCGAATATGAAAAAACTTAAGCCCGCCACGATCACCGCGGTGCCGGCGAGCAAACCGAGCCAGTCGGGCAGCGGCTGGTCGATGACCACCAGCTGAAACAGACCGATGACGATGATGATCGGCGCCAGATCTCGAACACTTTGGAGGGTGGCGCCTATGAAGTCGAAAAAAGGCTTCAAGGCTCGGCTGCTGTCCTTCAGTGACCGCCACCAGCCTGCCGTATATGGCAGCGAATGCCTTGCCGTGGATCACGTGATGAAAGATTCAGTCGTTCTGATACGAAAGTCATGATCGTTCGGAAAGTTTTAGTCTATCGGGGGCTGTTGTTTTGACGGCCCCCAGGATGATTGAAGAATAAAAAAGGCCGATGAACCGGTCACCGGCCTCTTCAGCTCAAGACCCGTTTTTACCGCTGATGCGGTTAGCCGGGCATCTCGGGTGCGATGGGCATATCCGCCAGATGCTCGGCGTGAGCCTTGTAATACCCCTTCTTTTTGATGGCGGCTTTAGCCTCCGCCTCTACAAAGGCGAGGCGCTCGTCACCTACCTCTTTGAAGCTCCCGACAGGCTTCAAATCACCCCCGCGTACGCCGAGGGTCTCGTAGGCCTGGGCCCGATGGGCGTCGTCGGTGATGATGAAGTATTCGGGATCCTTCGTGTCTTGATACACGAGGAAGTTCATCACGGTCCTCCTATCAACGGGTTAAACGCGCTTAGCGCGCACCCTTTGGGTACGGACCTATTTTTTACATTTCGAGTGACCAAGTGACTTGATCCGGATCAGTTTCTTTGAACGTTCAGGTTCTATCGGTCGCGAAGAGTCTCCTGAAGGGGTGTGAAGCAGCACCTATTCGGGCATAAAATAAGCGACGCTGGTGACTTTTACATCGTATGCCCCGAAGCGTCCCTTTACTTCCGGCCTCGGGGTGGGATTTTTCCTCGACTACCGCCGAATAAGGAGAACCCGTTATGCTGAAACGGATTGCATTGGTCTTAGTTACCGTCTTTGCACCCTCCCTCGCCGCCACCGCCGCCGAAGGCGAACTCATCACCTATAACGTCAACGGCGTGCCCTACGAGGGCTACTACGTCACTCCAGGGAAAGACGCCCCCATGGTTCTGATTATTCACGACTGGGACGGTCTTACGGAGTATGAAATCAAGCGCGCCAACATGCTCGCCGAAATGGGCTACGCCGCATTTGCGGCGGATCTCTTCGGTGCCGGGATACGTCCGACCAAGGTCGAGGACAAGCGCCAGCACACCGGGGAGCTCTACAAGGACCGGGCGAAAATGCGCGCCCTTATGTTCACTGCGCTCGAGGTTGCCTCCAGGAAAGGGGCTGATACCGCCAATGCGGTGGTGATGGGTTACTGCTTTGGTGGCGCGGCGGTCCTGGAGCTCGCGCGCGCCGGCGCAGATCTCAAGGGCTTCGCAACCTTTCACGGAGGCCTGAAGACGCCGGAGGGGCAAAATTATTCTCTCGCAAAAGGTGAGATTCTGGTGATGCATGGCACCGCCGACTCGGCGATCACCATGGACCAGTTCGCAGCGCTCGCCAGTGAGCTCGAGACTGCGGGCGTCAAGCACGAAATGGTGACCTACAGCGGCGCGCCGCACGCGTTTACGGTGTTCGGCGGCGATCGTTACCGCGAGGACGCGGACAGGAAATCGTGGGCGCGGTTCAGCGCCTTCCTGAGCGAGAAGCTTAAGTAGACCGAAAAAAATAACAGGGCCGGTGGCAACGGCCACCGGCCTTGATTCGAGCGATCGTCAGCCGGATTTCTTCACCCAGGACTTGCACCAGCCCTTGGCGCTGACTTCTTTCCCGGGAAAGATTGCGCATCCTCCCCAGTCCTTGTCTCCGCCCTGCCAGAGCTGACAATTATTGCAACGCTGACCTTCTTTGGATGATTCGTGCGTGTACTCCAAAGCTTTAGCCGTGGGATCGTTCGGGTCGACCTTGGGAAGATGTCCGGCAGCAGTCGAGATTCGAGGCGTTAGAACGCCGCCCAGTGCGACCAGCGCGGTTCCGGCGCCAGCCTTGCGCAGAAAATCGCGCCGGGATGGGATAGCTTTTCTTTCTTTCATGATCAATCCTCCGTAACGGCCTGATTCAAAACCATGTCGTTTTGCTCTTCGACAGTCAATAGTTGACGAACAGTAGATGCGCCAAATCGGGACAGGGGAGCGAACTTGTGGTGAACCGGGTATCGGTGCGAACGACTCAGCGCTCGCCAAGATGTTCGCGGGTGTGGCCACCGTTCACACACGAAAGCAGGCGCAACAGCTCTGATGACGCCCGGCATGCCCCGTCGCAGTGCGTCTTCACTCGCTGCTCCGCAATGAATGTCACGATGCCGACTTTCCCGGGCCAGAATTCTGCACTCACGAGGGTAAAAGTCACCTTGACCTGGATCACCCTGTTACCTCGCAGAGCTCAATAAGCGTGGCGGATCACCCCGTTGCCCTGAAGGCTGACAGCATCTAGACGGCGTTAAAAAAAGGTATAGAATCTGCGCGTCCTGACGTCCGCCGCCCGGCGGGCGCTGGCCCCTTGAGAGGTCAAGAACGCATTCCTTTTCTGGTCTTTGCGCGGCGGCTTTAAACCCGCCCGGTTGCCCGTGGAGATCCTGTGATGACACTCGCCCCTGTTGTCGATATCGGTGCCCCGGTTGACGTTGTACTTCGCGCCGGTCGCCCCGAGGACGCCGCCGCCTGCGGCACGATCTGTTACAAGGCATTCAAGTCCATTGCCGATACCCACAATTTTCCTCCGGACTTCCCAACACCGGAGGCAGCCACCGGGCTGATGACGGCGCTTTTTTCTAATCCGGACGTGCGCTCTACGGTGGCGGAAGCCGATGGACGCGTGACCGGCAGTAATTTTCTCTGGAAGTACATGCCGGTTGCGGGCATTGGGCCCATTACCGTGAACCCGGATAGGCAAAATGCTGCCGTAGGCAGACGCTTGATGGAAGACGCCCTGGAGTACGCTCAGGAGTCGCGGTTTCCCGCCGTGCGATTGGTGCAGGCGGCTTACCATATGCGCTCGCTCTCCCTTTACACCAAACTGGGCTTTGTAGTTCGCGAGCCGCTCGTGACCCTCCAGGGGCAGGCGCTGGGCGTATCGCTGCCGGGTCACGCCGTGCGGCTCGCCGGTAGGAGCGACATAAGCGCGTGCACAAGGTTGTGCGTGCGGGTGCACGGGCATCCGCGACGGCACGAACTTCGAGACGCGATCAGGCAGGGCACCGCGATGCTGGTGGAACGGGCGGGTCGCATTACCGGCTATGCCACGTTGATCGGGTTCTTCGGCCACGCCGTCGCGGAGACCAACGACGATCTAAAAGCCCTTATTGGCGCTGCGCCTAATTTTGCCGGACCCGGATTTCTTCTGCCCTCGCGTAACGCGGAAGTGTTCGGATGGTGCCTGGAACAAGGCCTGCGCGTGATTCAGACAATGACATTGATGAGTATTGGCCTATACAACAAACCGGCGGGAGCGTTCCTGCCTTCGATTCTTTACTGAAACCATCAGCGTGAGTTTGAGATGGAAGTTTCGTACCTTAAAAAACCAGCCTCAACGCTGGTCAGTGCTGTAAAAGTAGTGTGCCGATCAGGGCGACGGAAAAAAGCGCGTCTACGTTTCCGATCCTTTGTCTTCGTGTGCACGTTAGGGGAGCCCGCAAAATGACTACCGTGACCGAGATCGCGCCGGACGTTTACCGGATTTCTACCTATCTCAAAGCGTTCAAGATGCAGTTCAACCAGTTTTTGGTTCGTGACGACGAACCCTTGCTCTATCACAGCGGCTTGCAGAGGATTTTTCCCCAGGTGCATGCGGCAACTGCAAAGCTTGTGGACCCGAAGAAAATCCGCTGGGTCGGTTTCAGCCATTACGAGGCCGACGAATGCGGTGCCCTGACCAGGTGGCAAGCCATTTCGCCTGCCGCGGAAGCGGTCTGCAGCAAGGTTGCGAAATACGTCAGCGTGGACGATTCGGGAAGTAGCCGGCCGGCGCGGGGCATGGCCGACGGTGAGGTTCTCGAGACAGGCCGCTATCGTTTTCGCTTTCTGCATACGCCCCACGTTCCCCACTGCTGGGAGGCCGGCATGCTGTTCGAGGAATCAACGCAGACCTTGTTCTGCTCCGATCTCTTCACGCATCCGGGTGAGGTCGAGGCGTACACGACCTCTGACGTGGTCGGACGTTTCAAACAAGCGCTGATTGAGGATCAAGAGGGGCCATTTGCCAACGCCTATCCCTATACCGCTCAAACGGCCGGTATCCTGAATCGGCTTGGCGAGCTTGAGCCAAAGACGCTTGCCATCATGCACGGTTCGGCGTTTGGTGGAGACTGCAGGCAGGCAATCGGCGACCTGGATACAGCCATGCGTGAAGTTCTGGGCGCGCCAGTCGAGCCAGTGCCGGCGGCAGCGTGACGTTAAAGTAATGTACCGTCAATCAGCCAAAGCGAAATCTCTCCTGACAGGGCTCGACGCCCCAGGACGCTATTGCACGAATGTATTGCTGAGCCTAATGGCGAACGAAACGCTTGCCAACGCAACGGTATTGTCAGGAATGGTATTTCAGCCGCGTGCGGATTGTCTCCTCCATCTCGGTGTCTTCCAGATGCGCGAGTATGTCGTGCAAGGTTTCCTCAATCTCCGGGAGCAGCACGTCCTCTAGCGCCCTGGCGCGGCGTTCGGTGCGGCGATATTCGTCCACCAGTCGAAATAGATTACCCGCGATGGCGGCGAGTACCGCGGCCAGAGGTAGCATCTCCGTGAAAAGCTTTTTGCAGTGCTCGGCTTCGGGAGAGGGCAGCTCGGCGTACGGAGGCTGCGCGGAAACGGACAGCAAGAGCTCACTTTCGCTCACGCTGACGCCAAGATAAGACTGGGTGGTGGTTCGAATTTGCGCGTTTTCCAAGGGCTGCGCGGGATAAGCCTGCAGGCCGTTCAGGCCGTGGCGGACAATAGCGTTGGTGACGGCCTCCCGAGCTTTGTCGTGAAAGGCGGTGAATTCCGCCAAGCGCTTTTCGTATCGAGAAAGCTCTTTTAACAATTCGCTCGCGAGCAGCAGCCGCTTCTCGTCGAGAAAATCGTAACCCTCGCGTACGAGCTGCTGTTCCTCCTTCAGTTCGAGTGCCGCCGAGGGTGTCGGTGGGAGATCGCGGGTTCCGTTTGCCAACTGCCTTGCGCCTCCTCACTCGGTTGTTGAAATGTTGCGGCGGATCTGCTCGTCGCTCAGCCGATGCAGCTCTGACAACGGCAATGTCTTCAACAGGTCCCAGCCGACGCTCATGCTTTCCTCCAAAGTGCGCCGCGCCGACTGCTGAACGAGCTCTCTCTCGAAACGATCACCAAATTCAAGAAAGCGCTGGTCGGTTTTGGGCAAACCTTCGGTCCCGACGATGCTCGCCAGTACCCGCATTTGAACCGCGTGCGCATAGGCCGCATAAAGTTGCTGCGCGAGCGCCGGGTGATCTTCGTGGCTGAAGCCCTTTCCGGTGCCGTCCTTCATCAGCCGCGACAGGCTCGGCAGTACTTTGATTGGCGGGTAGACGCCCTGGCGGTCGAGCTCGCGATCGAGAACGATCTGACCCTCGGTGATATAGCCGGTCAGATCCGGGATCGGGTGCGTGATGTCGTCCGAGGGCATGGTGAGAATCGGAAGCTGCGTCAAGCTACCGGCCACGCCGGTGATAGTACCTGCGCGCTCGTATAGCGCAGCGAGATCCGAGTACATGTAACCCGGATATCCCTTGCGTCCCGGAACTTCCGCGTGACTCGCGGATACTTCGCGCAAGGATTCGCTGTAGTTGGTCATGTCGGTCATGACGACGAGCACGTGTTTACCCTCGTGGAACGCAAGATACTCGGCTGCGGTGAGGGCAAATCGCGGCGTAAGCAGCCGCTGCACGCTCGAGTCGCTGGCCAGATTGAGAAACATCACCGTATGCTCGAGCGCGCCGCTGGTTTCCATGGCGTGGCGGAAGGACTCGGCTGTATCGTGGGGCACGCCGATGCCGACGAACACAATCGCAAAGGCCTCCGCGCCCTTGCCGCGGAGACGCGCGTCGCGGGCGATCTGAATGGCGATGCGATCATGGGGTAGTCCGCCGCCGGAGAAAATTGGCAGCTTTTGGCCACGCACCAGGCTGTTCAAGACATCGATGGTGGAAACGCCGGTTTCGATGAAATCCTTCGGCTTGGCGCGGTGCGCCGGGTTGATGGCGAAGCCCTCTATGCGCAGACGCTGGACGGAGGGCACGGGAGGGCCGCCGTCTATGACGCGGCCGACCCCGTCAAAAATCCGTCCGAGAAGCTCAGGCCCGACTCCGAACTTCAACTGATCGCCGTGCAGCCGAACCCGGGTAGTAGAGGGCGATAAGCCCTGGGTCGATTCGAGCACCTCGACCACCATGTTTTCCTCGTCGAGCAAGGAAATACGGCCGAGGCGCCGGCGTCCGTCGCGGCCGATGACGTCCACGGCCTCGTTGAGGCCGACGTTGACGTTGCGGCGCATAAACAGCAGCGGCCCCTCGATGTTGGTAGCCGTGCCTTCGACTGAAAGATCAGCCCACATTGGCGGTTGCTCGTGTCCAGTTAGCGAAATCGGTTTCGAGTTGCTCCTGCAATGAATCGAATTGGTCCAGGTGCTCTTCCGGTATCTCCTCGCCCATGCGCTGCAACCCGCGGACCACCGGGAGCGCATAAAGCTCCTCGACGCTCGCACCTGCGTCCACCGCTTTTTCCGCGAGATCGTTAAAGCGCAGAAGCAGGCGCATCATGCGCACTTGGCGTTCAGGCGAGCAGTACCGATCCACCGGAGAGATTGCGGACTGACGTAAAAAACCTTCGGATACGACCTGTGCGCAAAGCAGCACCAGCTGCTGTCGCATCGGCAAGGCGTCCTTGCCAACAATTCGCGCCATGCGCTCGAGTCGCGCCTGCTGTTGCAGCAGGGTAAGGAAACGCCGGCGCGTGTCTGCCCAATGCGGATCGCCTTGCGCCTGCCACCAGGCCGCCAGCGCCTCGACGTCTTCAGAGTACGATTGAAGCGGATGAATGGCGGGATAAAAGCGCGCGTGGGCCCGAGCGCTGTCGAGCGCCCAGAAGGAGCGCACATAGCGTTTGGTATGGGTGGTCACCGGTTCGGAGAAATCGCCGCCCGCAGGACTCACCGCGCCGATAATGGTGACCGAACCCTCGTCTCCTGAAAGCGTTCGCACGCGCGCGGCGCGCTCGTAGAATTCGGCCAGGCGGCTGCTCAAGTAAGCCGGATAACCGGCCTCGGCAGGCAGCTCGCCGAGGCGTCCCGAGATCTCGCGCAGGGCCTCGGCCCACCTGCTGGTGGAATCGGCCATGAGCGCGACGTGTAAGCCCTGATCGCGGAAATACTCCGCCACCGAAACCGCCGTGTACGTGCTTGCCTCACGGGCGGCCACCGGCATGTTGGAGACATTGGCGATCAACACGGTGCGCTCCATCAGCGGCCGGCCGGTGCGGGGGTCTTCGAGCTGGGGAAACTCATGCAGCACCCCCGACATCTCGTTGCCGCGCTCTCCGCAGCCGACGTAGACGATGACGTCCGCGTCGCACCACTTGGCCAGACTTTCCTGCAGCACCGTTTTGCCGGTGCCGAAACCGCCGGGAAGCGTTGCCTTCCCGCCCTGGGCGACGGGAAAAAGGGCATCGAGTATGCGCTGGCCGGTGAGCAACGGTCCGGCGACGGGAAGCCGCTCCACGATCGGACGCGGCTTTCGCACCGGCCAGACATGGCTCATCGCAAGTTCGGAGGACGCGCCGTCGGCGTCGTCCAGCCAGCACAGCGTCGCGTCCTCGGCATACTCTCCGCCCGGCGCCATGCGCGCCACCTTACCGTTGACGCCGGGCGGCACGAGGCATTGCAGCGTTTTGCCTCCGGCGGTTTGAACCTCGCCGAAGCGCATTCCCGCATTCAGCGCGTCCCCCTCTTTGACGCCGGGCTTAAACGGAAGCA
>JBFHVA010000006.1:0-37452 GCA_041589735.1 Gammaproteobacteria bacterium
CCGTCGGCCCGGTTGGAGTACCAGCAAAGCGCCGTCTCATCGCGGACCAACAGATTGAAGCCATTGTAATCGGAGCCACGCGCGCTCACGCGTCTCAAATAATCAATTGGGGTTTCCGCGCGCAGCAGAAAATCCGTCACGAGCTGCCCTCGGGAAGGCGTACCCACTCGCGTCTTGCCAGGCTCCCGATAGTTGGTGACCGCCGCAAATCGCCCGCTGCGTGAAATGCCGAGCCAGGTGCCGCCGCCTTCCAGATCCCGGCCCGCCAGAAGGTCCGGATGCTCCACCCAGAATCTGGCGGGAGCGGTTGGGCGCTGGTAAAACTCGTCACGGTTGGCCGCAATCACCAGCGGATAGCGTGGATGATGCTTGTAGGCGACGAAGATGAGGCACATGGAAGAGAGTGACATGTAACACGTGACGCGTGACATGTAAGAAGTGATTAGCACCCAAGGCTAACGCATTCACTTGAGCCGGTCTATCGGCTTGTGAAGCCACGACGTCATTATGTCCGTACCGTGTATAACGTCGGCATGGCGAATCACTTGTTACATGTTACATGTCACTTACTCACATATTCCTCCGGTACTTGCCGCCCACCTCGAACAGGGCGTCGGTGATTTGCCCCAGCGAGCAGCAGCGCACCGCGTCCATCAGCACGGCGAAGGCATTTTCGTTTTTGATCGCCGCCTGTTTCAGGCGCTCGATCGTCTTTGGCGCTTCGTTGGCGTGCGCCTTATGGAACTCGCGAAGCCGCTTGAGCTGGCTCTGCTTTTCCTCATCCGTGGAGCGGGCGAGCTCCAGATGCACCTCTTCCTCGGGCGGATGCGGATTGAGAAAGGTGTTGACCCCGATGATCGGCAGCGAGCCGTCATGCTTCTTGGTCTCGTAGTAAATAGACTCGTCCTGGATCTTGCCTCGCTGGTAGCCGGTTTCCATGGCGCCCAATACGCCGCCCCGCTCGGAGATGCGCTCGAATTCCTTGAGCACCGCTTCTTCCACCAGATCGGTGAGTTCTTCGATGATGAAAGCCCCCTGATTGGGGTTTTCGTTTTTGGCCAGTCCCCATTCGCGATTGATGATCATCTGGATCGCAAGCGCGCGGCGCACCGAAGACTCGGTGGGCGTGGTGATGGCCTCGTCGTAGGCATTGGTGTGTAGACTATTGCAGTTGTCATAGGTGGCAATCAGCGCCTGCAGCGTGGTGCGAATATCGTTGAAGTCGATTTCCTGGGCGTGCAGGGATCGACCCGAGGTCTGGATGTGATACTTGAGTTTCTGGCTTCGCTCGTTGGCACCATATTTGAAACGCATGGCGGTGGCCCAGATACGGCGTGCCACCCGTCCCATGACCGAGTACTCCGGATCCATGCCGTTGGAAAAGAAGAAGGAGAAGTTGGGCGCGAAGTCGTTAATGTCCATCCCGCGCGCGAGATAAGCCTCCACATAGGTGAAGCCGTTGGAGAGCGTCAGCGCCAGCTGGGTGATGGGATTCGCCCCGGCCTCGGCGATGTGATAGCCGGAGATGGAGACCGAATAAAAGTTTCGCACCCGGTTCTTGACGAAGTACGCCTGGATGTCCCCCATCATCCTCAGGCTGAAGTCGGTGGAGAAGATACAGGTGTTCTGCCCCTGGTCTTCTTTCAGAATGTCCGCCTGCACCGTGCCGCGGACGTTTTCCAGGGTCCACGATCGGATCTTCTCAACCTCCTCGTCCGTAGGCGGACGGCCGTTCTCCTGCTCGAATTCTGCCATTTGCTGATCGATGGCGGTATTCAGAAACATCGCCAGTATCGTCGGCGCGGGCCCGTTGATGGTCATCGAAACCGAAGTCTTGGGATCGCACAGATCGAAGCCGTCGTAGAGCGCCTTCATGTCGTCCAGCGTGGCGATGGAGACGCCGGAGTTGCCCACCTTGCCGTAAATGTCCGGCCGCTCGTCGGGATCGAATCCGTACAGCGTCACCGAGTCGAAGGCGGTGGAAAGCCGCTTGGCTTCGGAATCCTTTGACAGGTATTTGAATCTCCGGTTGGTGCGAAAGGCGTCACCCTCGCCGGCGAACATTCGCGAGGGCTCTTCGCCTTCCCGCTTGAAGGCGAAGACGCCCGCGGTGTAAGGGAAGCTGCCGGGCAAGTTTTCCTTCAACAGGAATTTCAGTATTTCGCCCTCGTCTTTGAACTGCGGCACCGCCACCTTCGGAATTGAGGAGCCGGAAAGGGTGGTATGGCGCAACTTGGTGCGCAACTCACGGTGACGGATCTTGACCACATACTCGTCGCCGGCGTAGCTCTGTATGATCTTGGGCCAGATCTCCAAAAGCTTCTTCGCCCGGGGATCCATCGCGGCGTCGCGCTCGGCTTCGAGCGCCTTTAGCTTATCGGAGGATTCTCCAGATTCCTCGAGCATGCGCATGGCCGCGCGAAGCTGCTGCCGCTCACGGGCGAGCGCCGCCTGCTGCGCGATCGTCCTGTGATAGTCGCGAACCGTCTCTGCCACTTCGGCCAGATAACGCACCCGCGCAGCCGGCACCACGGCCGTGCTTTCCGAAGAAAAGGCAACGCCGACTTGCGGCAGCGCCCCGCCTTTGAAGTTGTCGATTCCTTTCTTCTTAAGCCCATCCAGCAGACCCTGATAGAGCGCCGTGACGCCGTCGTCGTTAAAGCGCGAGGCGATGGTGCCGTATACGGGCATCTCATCCGCGGATTGTTTGAACGCATTGCGGTTGCGCTGTACCTGCTTGCGCACGTCGCGCAGCGCGTCGCGGCCGCCCTTGCGGTCGAACTTGTTGATGGCCACGACATCGGCAAAGTCCAGCATGTCGATTTTTTCCAGCTGGCTCTGGGCGCCGAACTCGGGCGTCATCACGTACATGGCGAGATCCACGTGGGGCACGATGCCGGCGTCCCCCTGACCGATGCCGGACGTCTCAACGATGATCAGGTCGAAACCCGCCACCCGCGCCGCGGCGATGACTTCGGGCAGCGTTTCGGGGATCTCGTGCCCGGACGCGCGGGTGGCGAGGGAGCGCATGTAGATATTGGGATGATCGATGGCATTCATCCGAATGCGATCCCCCAGCAGTGCGCCGCCGGTCTTACGCCGAGACGGGTCCACTGCGATGAGGGCGATGCGCAGCCGGTCTTCATGATCGATACGGAAGCGTCTGACGATTTCGTCGGTAAGTGAGGACTTACCAGCACCGCCGGTACCGGTGACCCCGATTACGGGGGTAGCTGATTTTGCCGCTGCGAGGACACGCAGCTGCTCACGGGTATCGTTGTCGAGGGATTTCGCTTCGATCCCGGTAATGAACTTCGCCAGAGCGCGGAAGTCGCCCGAGGCTACGGCGTCCAATCCCTTGGGCACCGACTTGGACAGATCGGCGTCGGCAAGCGCGAGCATATCTTCGATCATGCCGGTGAGGCCGAGCTTCTGGCCGTCCTCCGGGGAATAGATACGTGTAACCCCATAGTCGTGCAGCTCGCGGGCTTCAGAAGGGACGATAACGCCGCCGCCCCCGCCGAACACGCGGATGTTTTCGCCGTCGCGCTCGCGCAGCATATCCACCATGTATTTGAAGTATTCGACGTGTCCGCCCTGATATGAGCTGACGGCGATGCCGTGGACATCCTCCTGGAGCGCCGCGGTCACGACCTCTTCGACGGATCGGTTATGACCGAGATGGATCACTTCAGCGCCCTGGCTTTGGAGGATGCGGCGCATGATGTTGATGGAAGCGTCGTGGCCGTCGAACAGACTTGCCGCGGTGACGAATCGCAGCCGATTCTGCAGCGCGGGCACCTGCCGGGTGCCGATGTCAGTGGCAACAGCGGGCGTGGCCATATAGGGCTCCTCGGTTGGGCTTGAGGAAAGCGACTGATAACAAAATGTACTTGACGTTTACGTAAACGTCAAGTAGGCTCATTTATTATCGCGTCCGGGCGCGTGACTTCATAAGTCTAACGTGAACGCGGGTCCTATTTAGATCCATTCAGGGGCTCGAAGACCCTTTCTCGGAGCACGACGCAGATGAGCGAAACCTTCTCTATCGGTGATCTCTCTCGAGAGTTCGAGGTCACTACCCGCACTATCCGCCACTATGAGGATCTGGGGCTTCTGGCGCCGTCACGGGACGGCCAGAACCGCATTTACAGCGCCCGCGATCGAGTGCACCTCAAGCTCATTCTTCGCGGCCGGCGTCTGGGCTTTTCCCTGAAGGAGATCGGCGAGCTGCTCGAGCTCTACGATGCGCCCAACGGAGAGGCAAGCCAGCTCAAGCGATTTATCGGCAAGATGCGCGATCGCCGCGAAGCGCTGCTCGAGCAGCGCGAGGATATCGACCGGGTACTGGAAGAGCTCGATGACCTGGAGCGGCGATGTGCGGAAATACTCGACTCCCGGGGCGAGCACGCTGCCTGATGGACGCCCCCAGCAAATCGTCTCCGCTTTTCACGCCCGCCAATCCGGATTTTGCCGCCCGGGTGCAATCAAGCTTCAAGCGCCAGGGCGTAATGGCCCACATCGGCGCCGAGCTGTCCCTTGTGGAGCCGGGTCAGGTCCAGATCCGTCTGCCCTACAGCGATTTTTTGAGTCAGCAGCATGGATTTTTCCACGGCGGGATCACCACCACCATCGCCGACTCTGCCTGCGGCTATTCCGGCTTTACCCTAATGCCGGTGGATGCGAGCGTGCTCACCATCGAGTACAAAGTGAATTTTCTTGCCCCCGCCGACGGCGAGCTGCTGGTGGCGACCGGTCAGGTGGTCAAGCCGGGACGCTCTATCATCGTCTGTCACGCGGACGTGGTGGTATTCAAGGGTAAGCGTGAGCGACTCTGCGCCACCATGACCGAGACCATGATGGTGATGCAGGGATTAGGAGAAAAAGAGTGAACGTGACACACGGGATCCTCCGGAAATGATTCCAAACCAGCTGCCTTCTCTCAACTTCAATCTCGGCGACACCGCGGAGATGCTTCGCGACACGGTGATGCGATTCGCGTCGGATGAAATCGCCCCCCGGGCTGAAAGCATAGACCGGGAGAATGAGTTCCCTAATGATCTTTGGCGCAAGATGGGCGACCTCGGCATTCTCGGCGTCACCGTCGAGGAAGAGTACGGTGGTGCCGGCATGGGCTACGTGGAGCACGTGGTGGCGATGGAAGAGGTGAGCCGTGCCTCCGCATCGGTGGGACTGTCCTATGGCGCCCATTCAAACCTCTGCGTCAACCAGATCCGCCGCAACGGCACAGAAGATCAGAAAAAGCGCTATCTGCCCAAGCTCATCGCGGGCGAGCACGTCGGCGCGCTGGCTATGAGCGAACCCGGTGCAGGCTCCGACGTAGTCAACATGCGGCTTCGCGCCGACAAGAAAGGCGACCGCTACGTGCTCAACGGAAACAAGATGTGGATCACCAACGGACCCGAAGCGGACACGTTAGTGGTTTACGCCAAAACCGACCCGGGCGGGGGGCCGCGCGGCATTACCGCTTTTCTCGTCGAGAAGGGTTTCAAAGGCTTTTCCACGGCGCAGAAGCTGGACAAGCTCGGCATGCGCGGCTCCAACACCTGCGAGCTCGTGTTCGAGGATTGCGAAGTGCCCGAAGAGAACGTGCTCGGCGGCGAAGGCCGGGGCGTCAACGTGCTGATGAGCGGACTCGACTACGAGCGCGTGGTGCTTTCCGGCGGTCCGCTCGGGATCATGCAGAGCTGCATGGACATCGTCGTGCCGTACGTGCACGAGCGAAAGCAGTTCGACCGGCCCATAGGCGAGTTTCAGCTCATGCAGGGCAAGCTGGCCGACATGTATACGACGATGAATGCGTCGCGCGCCTATGTATATGCCGTGGCCGGGTCTTGCGATCGCGGGGAGACCACGCGCAAAGACGCCGCCGGCGCCATTCTTTATGCCGCGGAACGGGCCACGTGGATGGCGCTCGAGGCAATCCAGTGCCTTGGCGGCAATGGCTACATCAATGATTATCCAACCGGCCGCCTGCTGCGTGACGCCAAGCTTTACGAGATCGGCGCTGGAACATCAGAAATACGCCGAATGCTGATTGGGCGCGAGCTATTCGAGGAGACGGGGTAGAAGCTAGTCCCGAGTCTTAAGCTCGGAGCTGTAATCGATAAGGTTGAATCAAAAAATCTTCAGGAACTGACAACATGACCACATCCGACGATCCCATCGTTATCACCGGCGCAGCGCGAACCCCCATGGGTGGTTTTCAAGGTACTTTAAGCGGCGCGTCCGCGCCCGAGCTCGGCGCTAACGCCATTAAGGCCGCCATGCAGCACGCCGGCGTCGCGGCCGAAGAAGTGGACGAGGTATTCATGGGCTGCGTGCTTCCTGCGGGATTGGGCCAGGCGCCGGCGCGTCAGGCTGCGCTGGGCGGCGGGCTGACGCTCGCGACCGGCTGCACCACCGTCAACAAAATGTGCGGCTCGGGAATGAAGGCCACCATGCTGGCGCACGATCTGTTGCGCGCGGGAACCGGCGAGGTCATCGTCGCCGGCGGAATGGAGAGCATGAGCAACGCGCCGTACTTGATGGACAAAGCGCGCTCGGGCTTTCGCATGGGCCACGGCAGGGTCATCGACCATATGTTCTTGGACGGTCTCGAGGATGCCTACGACAAAGGCCGTCTCATGGGGACCTTCGCAGAAGACTGCGCCGAGAAATATCAGTTCACCCGCGAGTCCCAGGACGCCTTCGCAATCGAATCCCTGACCCGGGCCAAGAAAGCCATCGACGACGGTACATTCGAAAAGGAAGTCGCGCCCGTGGTTATCCAGGGTCGGAAGGGAGAGAGCACGGTGAGCCACGACGAGCAGCCCGGCAAGGCAAACCTGGAGAAAATTCCCACGCTGAAACCTGCCTTTCGAGAGGGCGGAACGGTAACGCCGGCGAACTCGAGCTCGATTTCTGACGGCGCCGCCGCGCTGGTGCTGATGTCGGAAGCGCAGGCGGCGAAACGCGGCATCAAGCCGCTTGCGCGCGTCATCGCCCACACCACCCACGCCCAAGCGCCTGCGCTTTTTACTACCGCGCCCGTGGGTGCGATGAAGAAACTTTTCGAGCTCACCGGCTGGAAGCCGGAGGATGTCGATCTGTTCGAGGTCAATGAAGCCTTCGCAGTCGTGACCATGGCGGCCATGCGCGAGCTGGGCCTGCCACACGAAAAGGTCAACGTGCACGGCGGCGCCTGCGCCTTGGGTCACCCCATCGGCGCCTCCGGCGCGCGCATCCTCGTGACTCTGCTGGCGGCGTTGGAGAAATACGATCTCAAACGCGGGGTGGCGTCTCTGTGTATCGGCGGCGGAGAAGCCACCGCGATGGCGGTGGAGCGTCTCTGAACGGGTCGCTCAGCATCCCCCGGTTTCTAATTTCAGACGCATAGGATTTCGATCCCAGTGGTTCTTTCCGACGAGCAGAAGCTCATTCGAGACACCGCGCGTTCTTTTGCACAAGAACAGCTGGCGCCCCACGCGGCAGCGTGGGACCGCGATTCAGTCTTCCCGGCGGACGCGCTGAAGCAGATGGGCGAGCTCGGCCTGCTCGGCATGCTGGTGCCCGAAGAATGGGACGGGGCCGGGGCCGATCACCTGGCATACGCGCTCGCCATCGAGGAAATCGCCGCCGGCGACGGCGCCTGCTCCACCATCATGAGCGTGCACAACTCGGTAGCCTGTGTTCCCATTCTCCGTTACGGCAATGAGGAGCAGAAACAACGTTTCCTGAAGCCCATGGCAAGGGGCGAACTGCTCGGCGCCTTCGCTTTATCGGAGCCCCAGGCCGGATCCGACGCCGCAAATCTGCGTACCCGGGCCGCTCGCGACGGCAACGGCTACGTGCTCAACGGCGTGAAACAGTTCATCACCTCGGGCAAGCACGCCGACGTCGTCATTACCTTCGCCGTCACCGATCAGGCGGCCGGAAAAAAAGGTATCAGCGCTTTCATCGTGCCCACGGACAGTGACGGCTATCAGGTTGCCCGGGTGGAGCGCAAGCTCGGGCAGCATGCCTCGGACACCGCCCAGATTGTTTTCGATGAGCTGCGTCTTTCCGGAAATCATTTACTCGGTGGCGAGGGTGAGGGTTACCGCATCGCGCTCAGCAACCTGGAGGGTGGTCGTATCGGCATCGCCGCGCAGTCCGTCGGCATGGCGCGAGCGGCCTTCGAAGCGGCGGTCAGTTTCGCCAAAGAACGCGAGGCCTTCGGCAAGCCCATCGCGGAACACCAGGCGGTCGCGTTCAAGCTCGCCGACATGGCCACTCAAATCGACGCCGCGCGGTTGTTGGTTCACCGCGCCGCCCTCGTTCGCGATTCCGGCGAGCCGTGTCTCAAGGAAGCGTCCATGGCGAAGCTGTTTGCTTCCGAGATGGCAGAAAAAGTCTGCTCGGCGGCCGTCCAGATCCATGGCGGCTACGGCTATCTCAACGACTTTCCGGTGGAGCGCATATACCGCGATGTTCGCGTCTCGCAGATATATGAAGGCACCAGCGACGTGCAGAGAATGGTGATCAGCAGGGAGTTATTGAAGGATTGAATCGCTAAGTAGGTCGTGTGTCGTATATCGGTGATGCGACCCGTTGTCCGATCTCTTTCCGAGATACGAAATACGATCTCTTATACAGGAATTCAGCAAACCAATGACCAAAGCTCAGCCAATTGAATTTTACTTCGATTTCTCCTCCCCTTATGGCTATCTCGCTTCGTGTCAGATCGACGCCATCGCGGAGCGGCATGGACGCAAGGTGCTCTGGCGGCCTTACCTCATGGGCGCGGCGATGAAGCTCACCGGACGAAAACCGCTGGTTGTGCAGCCTTTGATTGCCGATTACACGCGAATCGATCTCGCCCGCAGCGCGCGTCGCGCCGGGGTGAAGTTCAGCCTGCCGGATCCGTTCCCGGTGGCGACGGTTGCCGCCTGCCGCGCCTACTACTGGCTGCTGGATCAGGATGAGGAGAAAGCCAAAGCGCTGGCTCAGGCGCTTTACGTCGCCTTTTTCGTCGAGGGTCGAAACATCGGCGAGCCCGAAGTGGTGATAGACGTTGCCAGCGCCCTGGGAATCGACCGTGACGCGCTTTCCGCTGCGCTTCAGGACCCTTCGGTCAAGGAGAAACTGAAGGTGGTCACTGATGACGCCGTCGCCCGCGGCATTTTCGGGTCGCCTTTTTTTATTGTCGAAGGCGAACCCTTCTGGGGCAACGACCACCTCAGGGAAGTGGACGAGTGGCTGGAAACCGGCGGCTGGTAGCTCGAGCGGGACCAGACGTGTGAACAATTCAGGCCCAGTGCGTTAAGCGATGAGTGTTTTCGAGTCGAGCGTCGATCCACGCGGCAAAGGGTTTCGCGACAACGCCGAGCGCATGCGCGGCCTGGTCGCCGATCTCAAGGCCAAGGCCGCCGAGGTTTCGCAGGGCGGCCCTTCGCACGCGCGGGAGAAACATCTCGCCCGCGATAAGCTGCTTCCCAGGGCGCGTATTGACGCCCTTCTCGATCCCGGCAGTCCTTTTCTCGAACTCTCCCAGCTCGCGGCCGAGGGAATGTACGGCGGCGAGGTGCCGGCCGCCGGCATTATCACCGGCATTGGACGCGTCTCCGGCGTCGAGTGCATGGTGGTATGCAACGACGCAACGGTAAAAGGCGGCACCTACTATCCGGTTACGGTCAAAAAACACCTGCGCGCCCAGGAAATCGCCAGAGAGAATAACCTTCCCTGCATCTATCTGGTGGACTCGGGAGGGGCGAATCTGCCTAACCAGGACGAAGTGTTTCCCGATCGCGAGCACTTCGGGCGCATCTTTTATAACCAGGCCAGCATGTCCGCGGCGCGGATACCGCAGATCGCGGTGGTGATGGGCTCGTGCACCGCGGGCGGCGCCTACGTGCCCGCCATGTCGGATGAAAGCGTGATCGTGCGCGAGCAGGGGACGATCTTTCTCGGCGGTCCGCCGCTGGTCAAAGCCGCCACCGGAGAGGTGGTTAGCGCCGAGGATCTGGGAGGCGCCGACGTTCATTGCAAAATATCCGGGGTCACCGATCATTACGCGGAAGACGATCTCGACGCGCTTGCCGTCGCCCGTCGAATCGTCGCCCACCTGAACCGTCGAAAGGATATACCGCTGGATATGCGCAGCCCAAAGGAACCGCGGCTGAATCCGGAAGAGATCTACGGAATCGTGCCGTCAGATACGCGCAAACCCTACGACGTGCGCGAAATTATCGCCCGAATAGTCGACGGCTCGGAGTTCGACGAGTTCAAGCAGCTTTACGGGACCACGCTGATCTGCTGCTTTGCAAATTTGCACGGCTACCCGGTGGGCATTATCGCCAACAACGGAATACTTTTTTCGGAATCGGCGCTCAAGGGCACACACTTTATCGAGCTCTGCAGTCAACGTGGCATACCGCTGATTTTCCTTCAGAACATTTCCGGCTTCATGGTCGGCCGCAAGTACGAAGCCGGGGGCATCGCCAAGGACGGTGCGAAGATGGTCACCGCGGTGTCCTGCGCCAGGGTGCCCAAATTCACCGTGATCATCGGAGGCAGCTTCGGCGCCGGCAACTACGGCATGTGCGGGCGCGCGTTCGGACCGCGCTTTCTGTGGATGTGGCCCAACGCGCGCATTTCGGTCATGGGCGGCGAGCAGGCCGCCAACGTTCTTGCCCAGGTCAAGCGCGATAATTTCGAACGCAGGGGTGAAGCCTGGAGCGCGGACGACGAAGAGGCGTTCAAGGCGCCCATCCGCGCGCAATACGAGCATCAGGGTCATCCCTATTACGCGACGGCGCGGTTGTGGGACGACGGCATCATCGATCCGGCCCAGACTCGTGACGTTTTAGGCCTGGGACTGTCGGCGGCGCTCAATGCCTCGGTGGAAAGTACCCGATTCGGAGTACTCCGAATGTGAGTGATCGTATGTCTTATATCGTTTGTCGTATGTCGGTAAAAGAGCTCAGTGCCGAAATTCTGGCTCTCCGAAGTCCTTCCCGTTCCGCGACGCCAATTACTTCTTCGAACTTCGCGGCTCCGGATAAGCTCAATCCGATATACGACATACGACATACGATATACGAAACGATTCATTAGGAGGCGGCAGCCGGATGTCGGAGGACAGCATCCATTGTGAAGTCGACAAACGCGGTATCGCCACCGTCACTCTCAATCGTCCCGAGATCCATAACGCCTTCGACGATGCGCTGATTGAAACGCTGGCGAGCGCACTAAAGAGACTCGAAGACGACAAATCCGTTCGAGTGGTGGTGCTTTGCGCTATGGGTAAAAGCTTTTCCGCTGGTGCCGATCTTCGCTGGATGCAGCGTATAGCCGGCTACTCCGAAGCGGAAAACATCGAGGATGCACGGCGCCTCGCCGGCCTTTTGCGCACGCTACAGCGTATGCCTAAACCCACCGTGGCCCGGGTCCAAGGATCGGCCTTCGGCGGTGGCGTCGGCTTGGTGGCCTGCTGCGATATCGTCGTGGCTTCAGAGAACGCCCGCTTTGCTCTCACCGAGGTGAAGCTTGGACTTATTCCCGCGGTAATCAGTCCCTACGTGTCACGCGCCATGGGCGAACGCCACGCGCGGCGCTACATGCTCACCGGCGAACGATTCAGCGCCGAGGAGGCTTACCGGCTGGGTCTGGTTCACGACGTGGTGCCGGAAGCCGTGCTCGATGAACGAGTCCAGTCTGTACTCTCAATGTTGCTGGAAAACGGCCCCGCGGCGATGGCCGCCGTCAAGGCGTTGATGGACCGGGTGTCCGGCGGACCGCTGGACGACAAGATGATCGAGGACACCGCTAAACGCATCGCAAAAGTACGCGCGAGCGAAGAGGGCAAGGAAGGCGTGACGGCGTTTCTCGAGAAACGCAAGCCGCGCTGGCTGAAGCGTCGCTGATGCTCGAATCGGTTTTAATCGCTAATCGCGGAGAGATTGCCTGCCGAGTCATTCGAACGGCAAAGCGTCTCGGGGTTCGCACCATCGCCGTTTACTCCGACGCGGATATCGACGCCATGCACGTGGAGCTGGCCGACGAAGCGTACCGGTTGGGGCCGGCGGCGGCTTCGGAGAGCTACCTCAACGCAACCAAGCTGCTCGAGATTGCGCAGCGCGTCCGCGCTCAAGCGATCCATCCCGGCTATGGCTTCCTCGCCGAGAATGCCCGTTTTGCCGAGGCCTGCGCCGGCGCCGGGGTGGTCTTCATCGGGCCGCCAGCGGAAGCGATCCGGGCAATGGGCTCGAAATCCGCCGCGCTCGAGCTCATGAGCCAGGCCGGTGTTCCAGTATTGCCGGGCTACCGCGGGGGCGACCAGTCCGACAAAGCCCTTATCGAGGCGGCGAAGTCAGTGGGCTTTCCTTTGATTGTAAAGCCGGTGGCCGGGGGCGGCGGCAAGGGAATGCGAATTGTCGCTTCCCCAGCGGAACTCAAGCCCGCTTTGGATTCCTCCCGACGCGAAGCCCAAGCCGCATTCGGCGACAGCGATCTTTTATTGGAGCGATATCTGGAACGCGCGCGTCACGTGGAAGTCCAGGTCTTCGCCGATTCTCACGGCAACACCGTCCATCTTTATGAGCGCGACTGCTCTATCCAGCGCCGTCACCAGAAAGTTATCGAGGAAGCCCCCGCGCCGGGATTGAGCGATGCTCTGCGTGAACGCATGGGCTCCGTCGCCGTTCGCGCTGCCCAAACCATCGGCTACGTGGGCGCAGGCACGGTGGAGTTTCTGCTCGACCCGGACGCGGCAAAGCAGAAAAAGAAAAAGAGTGATCCCTTCTTCTTCATGGAGATGAACACCCGGCTTCAGGTGGAGCATCCGGTCACAGAGATGGTGCTGGACATCGACCTGGTGGAGTGGCAGCTGCGGATCGCGTCCGGGGAGCCACTGCCGAAAACATCCCCGCAGCTCGGTCCTTCGGGACATGCCATCGAGGCACGCATCTATGCGGAAGATCCCGCGCGCGGATTTCTACCTGCTTCCGGCCGCCTCACCCACCTGCGCGCACCTGACGGACCCGGGCTGCGAGTAGACACCGGCGTGCGCCAGGGAGACGAAATTGGCGTTCATTACGATCCGATGATTGCCAAGCTCGTCGCCCACGGCCGCGATCGCGACGAAGCCGTACGCAGGCTAAGTCGCGCGCTGGGAGGCTACGAGATCCTGGGGGTCACCACCAACATTGCCTATCTGTCCCGCATCGTCGCCCATCCCTCTTATACCGCCGCGGACATCGATACCGGTTTCGTCGGGCGATTCAAAGACGCGCTCATGCCGCTGCCGGGGTCAGGATTTGAACCCGGCCACGCGGCGGTGGCAGCAATTCTTCACCTCGTCCTGAATGGACTGATACCAAGTGTACGTACCACGGGGGACGGCCGTTCTCCGTGGGCTCGCCTTCGCGGGTTTCGACTCAACGCCGACGCCGTCGAATACTTGAGGCTTCGCGCAGGTGAAGAAATTCGAGTGTTCAACCTGACGCGATCGGCCACCGGCATGAATATCAGTTGCGGCGAAGAAGTGTTTGCGTGTTCCGCTCGAATTAACGCGGACGGCATCCTGGACGCGCACATAAACGGTCGCCGTGTGCGCGCCGTGGCGACCTTCGACCACGGCCGGATCGAGCTTTGGCTCGAGGGGAACGTGTACCGCTTCACGCTCGTCGATCCCGACGAGCGGCGCGCTGCCGCGCAATCCGGACACGGACACCTGACGGCACCGATGCCGGGAAAGATCATTGCGGTGCTGGTGGAAGCCGGCGCCGCCGTCACCCGCGGTCAACCGTTGGTCACCATGGAGGCGATGAAAATGGAACACACGGTAGCGGCGCCCTTCGATGGCGTGGTGGAAACCGTTCGATTCGGAGTGGGTGATTTAGTCAACGAGGGTGCCGACTTGATTCACCTTACGGCCCGGACTTAGGAGCTACGGCGTTACAGCAGCGTCTGCGATTCAGCGGTCAGGCTCGATGTAAAGAAAGCCGATACCTGCCGCTATGCCCACACCATTGTTCTTTTCAAGCGCTACGGGGTTGAGTCCGATGCGGTCCGCGAAGCCGCCGACAAGGCCGGCGGAATTGAGCCGCGTACTCTCCGTCGCGGCCGCCTTGCTGCCGAAATACTTGCCGCTCAAGGAGTGCTGGCCTGGTGTGACGCTGGATGAAGAAATTACGGTAAAAGCAAACCTGTCGTTTCCTTTAAAGCTCAAGTCCAACCCCATTGCGATTCCTGATTCGCCTTTGTAGCGCTCAACCTGCCCTCCCGGATACTTGATCGTGCATCGAATATCCGCCGTTGAGCGCACGGCAAGGCTGACGCGTGATTTGGAAACGTATTTGCAGGTGAGAACGCCGAGATCTTCGTCATTGGCACTCGATTCGGGCGCCAGCGTGATCGTCAGCAAAAGAGCTGAAATCGACGACCGAACAATTAACGTAGATCCCATCTGTCTTCCCGATATCTTCGTTGTAGTCCGGGAGAGTCCGTAACCGCCAACCGTGGCAATCCGGACGAGACGGGCGCATTTTCTCAACCCAACAGGGTAATGTCCACGAGAACGGCGTTCTTGCAGGAAACGCCGATCTATTTACCGGCGGGAAGCTATTTCGCGAGGAGATCGGACGTTATGCGCGTGCGTCGGCCGCTTCCAGCATGGTCTCCGGGAGCAACACCTCTTCTACCTCCACCAGGGTCTCCGCGCTGAAGCCGTTAAATTTTGTCGCAGCGGCGTTGCTGTATGCACCCACCTGACCGATTTCGATCCAGTCGTCCTCGCGCACGTCGTCGGGCAGCAGGAAAGGATGAGGCAGCACATCGAAAGAGTCACAAGTGGGACCATAGACTTTAAACGCCCTCAGCGTTTGAGAAGGCTCGCCGTCGAGTCTGATGAGACGCGCCGGCAGCTGCATTTTTGCGAGAACCAGCTCTGAAAGACTTCCGTAAATACCGTCGTTTATGTAAAGCTCGTTTTCTTTACGCAGCAATACCTGAACAAGTAAAGAACACCCGTCCGCAACCAGCGCACGCCCCGGCTCGCACATCAACACGCAATCGTTGCGAAGCCCAAGTCTTTTGACACCCTTCTTTATGGACTTGAAATAAGCTTCCAGCGGAGCCGCGCCCTGACCGGGATAATTGGCGGGAAATCCGCCGCCTACATCCAGATAGTGGATATCCACACCGGCTCTGGAAAGTACGTATCCGGCCAGATTGAGCGCCTCGTTGAAGGCCTGGGGAGCCAGGCACTGGGAGCCGACGTGGAAGGAGAGCCCTGGACGAAATCCTTCCTTTTGAATTCGTTTCAAGAGATCGACCGCGACTTCGGGCGAGGCGCCAAACTTGGCGGCCAGATTATAAAGCGCCTTGGTCTCGGGCGTTTTGAGCCGCACGAAGACGTTTACACGCTCACTTTCCGCGGCATCGATGATCTTTTCCAGCTCTGCCCGGTGGTCGACGACAAAGTCACGCACGCCGTACACCTCAAAGGCGGTTCGCGTCACGGTTCGGCTTTTCACCGGGTGCATGAAGTAGGCGCGGGCATCGGAGTGTGATTCCGCAATCTGAGCGATCTCCGGAAGGGACGCGGTATCAAAGTGACGTACGCCAGCGTCGTAGAGCGCTTGCAGCACCCGCGGGTGTGGATTGCACTTTACGGCGTAAAGCACCCGACCCGGAAATGCTTTCAGGAAATATCTTGCCGTTGCTTCGATCTTGGAGGGCGACAAACAATATACCGGATAACTCGGCTCGATCGCTTCGGCCACCGCCCTGGCGTCGGAATAGCATTTTTCGCTCATAGACACCTCGAATCAGACGATCGAACAACGCTGAGATAAGCCCACCATGCCGCAGTCACAGGCAACTCGCCGGGAAGGAAGGCCCAGATTTTGCCCGGGGGAAGAGAGCCGCAGTTCATTAGTGTGCTCCTTGTGTGCGCCACTGGACTGGGGCCCTTAAAATACTCCCGCGCTGGGTCCGGATACCGGACCCGGCCGAAGCAAGACCACGGTATACGATAAATGGCCTCCCGCGCTATGGGGGGCGAGATGTCCTCCAACCGCATGCTGATCGTCGATGAATATTCCAAATGAAATAAGGATAGTCGAGGTTGGGCCGAGAGACGGCCTACAGAACGAGCCCCAAACCGTCTCCACCGCGGTCAAAATCGAGCTCATTGACCGGCTTTCCGCCACCGGGCTGAAGGCCATCGAAGCCACGGCCTTCGTTTCCCCCAAATGGGTGCCACAGATGGCGGACAACGCCGAAGTCATGGCGGGAATCTGCCGGAGACCCGGGATCAGTTATCCGGTTTTGGTCCCCAATATGAAGGGCTTCGAGGGCGCATTGCGCTCCGGGTGCGACGAGGTCGCTGTCTTTGCCGCGGCCTCGGAAAGCTTCTCCAGAAAAAACGTCAATTGCTCTATCGACGAGAGCCTTGAACGCTTCGTTCCGGTGGTTGAGGCCGCCAAGAAAAATAATGTTCGAGTGCGCGGCTACATTTCCTGCGTGCTCGGCTGTCCTTACGAAGGTGAGGTCGCAGCTGAATCTGTCGCCCGGGTAGCTGGGCAACTCTTTGAAATGGGCTGCTACGAGATCTCCCTTGGTGACACCATCGGAACCGGCACCGCCGGTGCGACGCAGAATATGATCGATGCGGTAACGGAGAAAGTTCCGGTGAAGAATATCGCCGGTCATTTTCACGACACCTACGGTCAGGCCCTTGCCAATATTCTCACAGCCATGCAGCGGGGCGTCGCTGTTTTTGACAGCTCCGTCGCAGGGTTGGGTGGTTGTCCGTATGCCCGCGGCGCCACCGGAAACGTGGCCACCGAAGATGTGCTTTACATGCTGAACGGACTTGGCATAAAGACCGGCGTGGACTTAGACGCGGTGGTAGACATCGCTCAATTCATCAGCCAGACCCTCGGCCGGCCTCCGGTATCACGCGTTGCCCGCGCCATGCTGGCGAAGCGGCAATGAAGTTGAACCACGAACAGTGGATTTAGTGCAGGCCTGATTTACTGAATCGCGGGCAAAGCTTGCCCCCTGCTCCGACAGGGGGCCCGCTCCCCTAACGGGCTTTGGCTCGAGTGTCCGCCGGCGTTCTAGGGCGTGCGGCGAATGCCCTCCGGTAAGGTGCTGACTCGCTGCATCTCGGGGCTGTCGAATACGGCATTCTGAGATAAATAGTCGATAAGCATATCGGTGGCGTCCATGCCCCAGAAGAGATGATTTTCGACTTCGAAGGTGGGCACACCGAAAACGCCGCGGCCCGCCGCCTGCTCGGTATTCCCGCGCAGCGCCTCTTTTACTTCCGGCGCCTGGATTCGGGCGTCGGCATCGTCGATCCCGAGACGTCTACCGAGCGCACTGAACGCCGAGTCATCCTCGAGAACGCGGCCTTCGACCCAGATGAAACGAAAAATCTGCTCCACCGATTCGGCGGTGGCGCCGGCAGCAATGCATAGACGGAGTGCCTTTAAAGGATTGAACGGATGCGCCGGCGGCATTCGAAAAGGTATACCGTGGCGGAGCGCGTACCAGTGCACGTAGCGATAAGTGAACACCCGCTTCGGCGGCACTTCTGCAGGACCCTTGCTTTCCCAGTGATTGAGAAGCCCCGCAAACAGTACCGGCACGAACGTTATCCGCTGTCCTTGTGGAAGTTCAGGAAATCTGTGCGTCTGCAAATAGGAAAACGGGGAGATGAAGTCGAAGTACCAGGTAAGCTGCGGCATAGGAGACATCACCGTGGACAGTAAGGTCTGGCGCTCTCGAACTCAAATGACGCGGTGTTTATTGCCGGCAGGCGGTAGATGGAGTTCGGGGAGCAGAGCAGCCAAGAAATCCGCTCAAATCTACCGTCTACCATTTACGGACTTTTGGATGTCACCGACCTGATAGCGCACCCGATTGTAACGACTCAGATGCGTGCCTTTACATAGCTCCCCGGCGCATCTTCTAGAACTTCGAGCTTGCCGTCGCCGGGCTCTCGTTTCGGGACCACGCCGTCATTGTGCTCACTGACCCACTCTGACCAATCCGTCCACCATGATCCCTCGTGCTGCTCGGCGCCGGCGAACCACTCGTCCGGCGTCTTGGGCAGCGATTGGTTGACCCAGTAGCCGTACTTCTTCGCCGCGGGCGGATTAATGACACCGGCGATGTGCCCCGATGCCCCGAGCACGAATCGAATAGGACCGGAGTAAAGTTGGGTCGCAGCGTAGGTGGATTCCCATGGAGCGATATGGTCTTCCTTGGTGGAAAGAATGTAGACAGGCGTATTGATCTTGGTGAGATCGATGGGAACCCCGTCGAGGGTGATTCCACCCGGCTTACACAGCATGTTTTTCTGATACATGTTGCGCAGATAAAAACTGTGCATATTGCGAGGCATTCGCGTCGAATCGGAGTTCCAATAAAGCAAATCGAAGGGGAAAGGGTCGCGCCCCATAAGGTAGTTATTGACCACAAAGCTCCAGATTAGGTCGTTGGCCCTGAGCAGATTGAAGGCTTCGGCCATATTCGAGCCCTCGAAATAGCCGGTCTTCTCCATGCTTTCTTCCATCAGAGCAAGCTGCTCTTCATCGATGAACACACCGAGCTCGCCCGGCTCGGAGAAATCGACCATCGATGTAAAGAAGGTTGCGCATTTGATGCGGTCGTCGTTCTTTTCGGCCATATAGGCCAGCGTGCAGGCCAGCAACGTGCCACCCAAGCAGTAGCCGATGACTTTCACATCGCGCTCGCCGGTCGCTTTTTCTATCGCATCCAGCGCCGCCAGCGGCCCCTCGTGCATATAGTCGTCAAAGCTTTTATCGGCCAGCGTCGCGTCAGGATTGACCCAGGAGATAACGAACACGGTGTGACCTTCGTCCACCGCCCATTTGATGAAAGAGTTCTTGTCCCTGAGATCTAGAATGTAGAACTTATTTATCCATGGCGGGATTATGAGCAGCGGGCGCTTGTGCACAATTTCCGTGCTGGGAGTGTATTGAAGCAGCTGCATCAAATCGTTTTGAAAAACCACCTTGCCGGGGGTCACCGCAACGTTGACCCCGAGCTCGAACTTTTCCAGATCCGTCATTTTTACACGCAGCTTGCCTTTGCCGCGTTCGAGATCGTCGAGCATATTGCTCAAGCCCTGGAGAAGGTTCTCTCCTCCCGTCTCAATCGTGCGGCGGATCACCTGTGGATTGGTCATTGCAAAATTCGTTGGCGCCAGAGCGTCGACGTACTGCCGGGTGTAAAAATCCACTTTCTCCGCGGTCTTTGGGTCTAGACCGTCGACGTTACGCACGCTGTCGAGCATGAATTCAGAGGCGAGCAGATAGGACTGCTTGATGTAATCGAAGACGGGGTTCTCCTGCCACTCGTCGTCCTTGAAGCGCTTATCGCTGGGCGAAGGTGTCGCCACGGGCTCCGCTTCCTCCCCCATCATCCGCTTGGTGGTGGTCTGCCAGAGATCCAGATACCCCTGCCAGAGCTTCATCTGGGACTCCATGAGTTTTGCCGGGTCGCTCATCATGCGGGTGGTGAGCTCCTGAAAAGCGTGCCCAATCACCGTCGGGTCGAGCACGTTGTACTCGCTTTGACCAGACGACTGCCGCTCGATGAACTCCTGGACCACCCGCTGACTCTGCTCGGCGATCTTGGCCATTGTCTGGTTGACCTTTTCCGGGTCCGGCAGGTTTATCTGCGGTTCTTGGCTCTCGCTCATGACGGTGTCCTCTGATTATTTTTGGTTCGCGGCGGCAGGTGCGCCGGCGGAAAAAATTTTGCGGTGCAGCATATCACGCTGGCCGAGCCACTTCGAACTCCCGCTGCACCGGCGGGAGATGGTTACGATCCTGCCCGGTCATCCGGGGGGATGGAATAGGTACATGTAACGTGGGCTACGAGCTCATCCCGGCCCTCCGTGTACAGGTACACTTCCCCTACCGCCAAGCGGCGGCCGAGCTTGAGGATCCGACCTTTGGCGATAATGTCGCCGGGATCGGGCCGACGCAAAAAATTGATATTGAGGCTGGTCGTGACCGCGAGTTTGACCGGGCCGATAAGGCTCATGACCACGCCCCACGTAACGAAATCCGCCAGCGCCATCAGCACCGGCCCGGCCACGGTGCCGCCGGGTCGAATAAAGGCCTCCCTATAGGGTACCCGCGCGTCCACTTCGCCGGGCGCGACGCGATCTATCAGCACTCCCATCTCGCCCGCGATAGGGACTTCTTCCCTGGCCAGACGCTCAAGCTCAGCAGCGCTGATTTTCGCTTCGCTCACCAGCGATCGCTCCCCGGTTCGAGATGCCTCGACGATACTGCCTTGCCACGTTCATCAGTCGTGTCCACAATGAGTTCTCATAGCCACCCAACGGAAAGCTGATTCTACGTGAACAGGCCTGCGCCTTCGTTAAAAAACGAGTCCGTTCTGCTTCGCGACGTGCGGGACGGCGTCGTAACCCTCACGCTCAATCGCCCGCATAGTTATAACGCGCTCAACGAGGCGCTTCTCGACGCACTGTCCGCGGCGATTGATGATATCGAGGACGATAATTCGGTCCGGGTTGTGGTTGTTGCAGCTAATGGAAAGGCCTTTTGCACCGGGCACGATTTCAAGGAAATGCAAAAAAACCGCTCCGAGATCTATTACCGGAAGCTGTTTTCCCGCAGCAGCGGTCTGATGATGAGACTCATGCGTCTTTCGCAGCCCGTCATCGCCCGGGTTCACGCAACCGCCACCGCGAACGGCTGCAACCTAGTCGCCTCCTGCGATCTTGCCGTGGCGTCAACAGAAGCGCGTTTTGCCGTGTCCGGAGTCAATTACGGACTCTTTTGCAGCACGCCGAGTGTGGGCCTGTCGCGAAACGTTTCGCGCAAACGGGCATTCGAATTACTGGTAACGGGCGATTTCATCGACGCAGAGACAGCGAAGGAATACGGACTCGTCAATCGGGTCGTGCCACCAGAGAAGCTCGATGAGGAAGTGCGTGCGCTCGCTGCGACGATCTGCTCCAAGTCTCGGGTCGCCATCGCCACCGGCAAACGGATGTTCTACGCCCAGGTCGAGAAAGACGTGCTTTCGGCTTACGACTTTGCCAACGGAGTCATGGCGTCGAACATGATGACCGAGGATGCCGAAGAGGGCGCCGAGGCTTTTATTCAGAAGCGGCCGCCGGTTTGGAAGGGTCGTTGAGCGGCCGCGGCTCCGGCGGTCGGATGCGAATGCATTAGCACTCAGTCGATACGCGCGCGAACATAGTTTCCGGGCGCGTCCTCTATGGCGGGCAATCCTCCTTTTCCGGGCACCCGTGCCGCAACTTTGCCGCCGCTGTAGCGTCCGACCCAGCGCTTCCAGTCGGGCCACCACGATCCCTCGTGAACTTTCGCCCCCGCAAGCCACGCTTCGGCATCGGCGGGGTGTTCCTTGTTGGTCCAGTAGCCGTATTTGTTCTTGTGGGGCGGATTGATCACACCTGCGATGTGGCCCGATGCGCCGAGAACGAACTTAAGCGGCCCCGAGAACAGCTGCGTCGTCTGATAGGTCGTCTTCCAGGGAGCAATATGATCTTCGCTCGTGGAAAGAACGTAGGACGGCGTCTCCACCCGCGTCACGTCGATGGGCTCTCCGGCGAGCGTTACCGCACCCGGCTTCTTGAGCTGGTTTTGAAGATAAAGATTGCGCATCACCCAGGTGTGCACGGCGGCCGGCATGTTTGTGGAGTCCGCGTTCCAGTAGAGCAGATCGAACGGGGCCGGGCTTTTACCCATAAGGTAGTTGTTGATATAGAAGGACCACACCAGATCGTTGGCGCGCAGCACTCGGAAAGTTTCGAAAACCTTTCGCCCCTCCAGATACCCTTTTTCCTTGATCTGCTTCTCCAGTTTTTCGATGCCTTCGTCGTCAATGAACAGCGACACGTCTCCGGTGTCGCAGAAATCCACCATGGTCGTGAGCAATGTAGCGCTTTTGATGCGAGTGTCTTTTCGCGCCGCCATCCAGGCCAGCGTCGCGGACAGCAGAATGCCGCCGAGACAGTAACCCACCGCGTTCACCTCGCGCTCTCCGGTGGTTTTTTCGATAGCGTCCAGCGCCGCCAGGGGACCTTCGAGCATGTAATCTTCGAAGTCCTTGTGGGCGAACTCCGCCCCCGGGTTCACCCAGGAAATCATGAAAACCGTCTGGCCCTGGTCCACCAGCCACTGGATCATAGAGTTGCCCGGGCGAAGGTCCATGACGTAGAACTTGTTCATCCACGGCGGGATGATGAGCAGCGGCCGTCGCGCCACCTCTTCCGTGGTGGGCGCGTACTGGATCAGCTGCATGAGTTCGTTCTGGTACACCACCTTGCCCGGCGTTACGGCAAGATTTTTACCCACCTCGAAAGCCTCCATGTCGGTCATGGAGATGTTCAGCCCGTCACGACTGCGGCTTAGGTCCGCAAACAGGTTGTTCAGGCCGTCCACCAGATTCTTGCCGCGTGATTCCAGCGTCTCACGCAGCACGGCAGGGTTGGTCACCGCGAAGTTGGTGGGCGAGAGCGCGTCCAGCATTTGAGCGGTGGCAAACTCGAGCTTGCGCGAATCCTGCTCGTCCATGCCGTTAACGCCGGAAACCAGCTCTTGGCCGGTGCGAGTCAGCAGCAGGTAGGTTTGCTTGATGCAGTCGAAGACGAGGTTTTCGTCCCAGGCGTCGTCGGAGAAACGCCGGTCGCCGGGTCCCGGCGAAATGACCGGATCCACGTCGGCGCCAAAGCTGCGCTTGAAGGTGTTCTGCCAGATGGTGGAAAAGTCCCGCCAGAAATCCATCTGCACCCGCGCCAGGGTGACGGGGTCGGACCACAGCCGCTTGGAGAACTCGATCCAGAGGTTACCGAGTCCCAGGGGATCGGGCATCGGCCCGGGATAACCGTTGACCCTGGCGCGGAACGCCTGCCCGGTCGCGCGGCGAAGATTTTCCTGGGCAAGCTTGCCCGCAGCGTCCATGAGCTTAAACGCTGAAGGCGGCCCGGAGGTCTTTCCGCCACGGTCATTGGCCATGCAAGAATCCTAGGACAAATCGCCCTTTGCAGCCGATTGTGCACCGCAATATACTGCAATGCATCAAATTTGACAAACCTGTGAACGGCCGGAAAGCGGTGAAAATAGGGGCTTTCCGGCTCATACCGCGACCCGGAAGGTGGAAATGAACCAGACCCGAACGCTCTCTCAACCCGTCCCCAGACAACCGCTTCATCAGCGCATCGTCACTTGCCGCGGCTACCGCCGAGACGATGGCCTGCTCGATATTGAGGGCCACCTGGAGGACACCAAGAGCTATCCCTTCCGCAACCGGGATCGAGGTGAAGTCCCCGCCGGCGAACCCGTCCACGGGATGTGGCTGCGTCTGACCATCGACGAGGATCTTTTAGTCCACGGCGCGGAGGCTTCGACGGAATACGCGCCCTATGCCGTGTGTCCTCGCATTACCCCGAATTTCAAACGACTGGTGGGACTACGTATCGGTGCAGGGTGGATGCGGGAGGTGCGAAAGCAAGTCGGCGGGGTCGAGGGATGCACCCACCTGGTGGAGCTGCTCGGGCCCATCGCGACCACCGCTTACCAGACCCTCGCCGGCCAGCGCAAAGCGGGAGCGTCGAATACGAGGACCGCCCGCCCGTTCTTTCTCGACAGCTGCCACGCGCTCAAACGCGACGGCGAGGTAGTGAAGGTGCACTGGCCGGTGCATTACACGGGGCCCTCCGCCGGCTGAGCGGGGTGACTGCCAAGGCGTTCATCGACGACTTCGGCGTGGCCCACCGGCCCGCCGAGGGCGAGGTGCGCATCGTCTCCCTGGTGCCGAGCATCACCGAGCTGGTTTTTGCACTCGGACTTGAAAATGAGCTCGTCGGTCGAACGACCTTTTGCGTGCATCCAGACCCGGAAGTGGAGTCCGTCACCAGAGTCGGCGGAACGAAGACGGTCAAGCTCGAGAAGGTCGAGGCGCTTTGCCCGACCCACGTCATCGTCAACGTGGACGAAAACCGTAAGCAAGACGTCGACGCGATGGCGCAGTCGGGGTGCAGCATCATCGTCACCCACCCCATCGAGCCCGCGGACAACCTCCGCCTTTTCCGGCTCCTCGGCGGAATTTTTGGCCGCGAGGAAGCGGCCGACACCCTTTGCCGTAATTTCGAGCGGGCCCACGCATCGCTACTCGAAGCAGCCAGGCGCCTGCCGGAACGAAACGTGCTTTACCTCATCTGGCGCGATCCGTGGATGACCATTTCCGAGGACACCTATATATCAAGGACGCTGGCGCTTGCCGGACTGATATCAAAGGGCGGCCGGCCTGACGTGCGCTACCCGGAAATCGATTTCAACGAATCCCTGATGAAGGAGGTCGATGTCGTTCTCTTGAGCAGCGAACCCTATCCGTTCAAGCAAAAGCACGTGGAAGAAGTTCGCGCCCTCACAAAACAATGGCCGGTTCCAATCAGCACCATCGATGCCGAAATGGTGTCCTGGTATGGGCCACGCGCCATTCCGGGCTTGCGCTACCTGGAAGCTTTCGCCTCGGCGCTAACGACACGGTAAATTCCGGTACGAAACGCCAACCCGCTCTATAATTCCAGAAGTTCTTTCAAGCATCTGGTCACGCCGCTTATGGCCGTATCACCGCGAATCGTCTCCCTGCTCCCCAGCGCCACCGAGATCGTTTGCGCCGTGGGGTTCAAAGACAACCTGGTCGGGCGTTCCCACGAGTGTGACTATCCCGAGGAGGTTGAAGATCTCCCGGTTTGTTCCTCTCCCCGCCTCGAGGTGGACGGCAGCGGTCGCGAGATTGACGACTCGATTCGCGACATCGTTCGCCGCGGTCTCGCCGTGTATGAAGTGCGGGAAGACGTACTCAAGTCGCTAAAGCCGGACATCATCATCACTCAGACGCAGTGTGAGGTCTGCGCGGTGAGCGAGAAACAGTTGAGGCGCGCGGTGCATGAATGGACGGATGCGAAACCCGAAATCGTTTCGCTGTCACCCAACGTGGTCGAAGACGTGCTTAGGGATATTCGGCGCGTCGCCGAGATCCTCGGCGTCAGGCATCACGGCGATAAGATAGTCGACGTACTGCGCAGTCGAATGCGCTCGATTAAGGAAAGAACGGCGGTTCTGGGTAATCACCCTCGGGTTGCGACCATCGAGTGGATCGATCCGCTGATGTCGGGGGGCAACTGGATGCCCGAGCTGGTGGAAATGGCGGGTGGCGAAAATCTGTTTGGAGAAGCCGGCAAGCATTCGCCGAAACTCCAGTGGCAGGATCTCCGCGCCGCAGATCCGGACGCCATTCTGATCAGCCCTTGCGGGTTCAATCTGAACCGAACGCTGAAAGAAGCGAAGGCTCTTGAGCAGCTGGAAGGATGGGAGAGCCTGACGGCGGTCAAGAACAGCCGCTGTTTCGCTGCGGATGGTCATCACTTTTTCAACCGGCCCGGCCCCAGGCTCGCAGATTCGCTGGAGATCATTACCCAGGCGCTGCATCCGGACCACTTCGACTTCGGCCATGGCCCCGATAGATGGCGGCAGATCGCCGGGATGGAGAACTGAGCCCCATATTCGCTGCTTGCGGCGAACTGAGATCGAGCGCAACGCAGAATCACTCATTTTTCTCGCACCTGTGCACTTAAATCCGTTCCAATAGGCGTCGCCGGCAAGTCCGGCTTGAACCTCTGCGCCGCCCGTCGGCCCGGAACGGCACCAGAAATCCTGATGACGTCATCATTCAATCACGTCACGGAGGCGCTCAGGCAGCGCAATTTCCGCCTTTATGTGAGCGGCAACGCGGTGTCCCTGGTGGGCTTGTGGACCCAACGCATCGCCATTGGCTGGCTCACCTGGGAGCTCACTCATTCGGGCGCATGGCTTGGCGCAGTCGCGTTCGCCGATCTGTGCCCTTCATTGATCATCGGACCATTTGCGGGCGTCGTTGCCGACCGGCTGGACCGGCTCAAAATAATGCGCGTGGCTCAGAGCCTGGCGATGATCCAGGCGGCGACCCTGGCTTTGCTTGCTGCAGGCGGCTGGATCTCCATCGAAATCCTGATCGGCTTGGTTCTGTTCAACGGCATCGTCGTCGGCGTCAATCAGCCGGCGCGGCTCGCGCTGGTGTCCAGCTTGGTGCCGCGGAGTCAACTCTCCACCGCGGTAGCGATCAATTCCATTGTCTTCAATCTGGCCCGCTTCATCGGCCCCGCGCTGGCCGGGATTCTGATCCTCACCGTCGGAGTGGGCGCAGCTTTTGCAGCCAACGCGGCAAGCTACCTGGTTTTTCTGGTCGCGCTGGCGCGCATTCGCCTTGACACGCAAAGCATGCCCGCGGCCGGTGCAAACGGCCGTTCCATCGTCGCCGACGTGGCCGAAGGCGTTCGCTACCTCGCCGGACACGCCGGCATCGGACCGCTGCTGCTGCTGGTCACTGTTCTGTCCGTGGGCGTTCGGTGTTACGTCGAGCTGCTGCCCGGTTTCGCCGCGGACGTGTTTTCTCGAGGTGCGGGTGGTCTAGCGGCGCTCGGGTCCGCGGTCGGTGTGGGCGCGGTGGCGGGGGGACTGTGGCTGGCCCGGCGCGGCGGTCCGCCGGGTCTCGCCCGGGTCGCCATGCTTCACAGTCTGCTCACGACGCTTGCCATTCTGGGATTTGCGGCCACCGACTGGTTTCCCGCGGGGCTGGTTTTTGCCGCCGTCTCCGGAGTATTCATGGCCATAAGCGGAGTGTCGGCCCAGAGCATTATTCAGCTGGCCGTAGAACCGCAGGTACGCGGTCGGGTGTTGAGCCTTTACGGCATCATCGTGCGCGCGGGTCCGGCGATGGGAGCGATGCTGCTCGGAGCCGCGTCCGAACTGGTGGGTTTGAGACTCCCGCTGGTTGCCGGTGCGCTCGTTTGTGTGACGGTATGGCTGTTCGTCTGGCGCCGCCGCGCCCGCGTGGAGGCGGCGCTGGAGGAACGCGCGCTTGACTCCACCAGCGGACAAACGTGCTGAACGTAGAGAGCGGTTCAGCGAGCGTTCTTGATTTCCACCGGATCGAGCTCGTCAGCGGGGCTGAAGTTGAACACGGAGCCGTAGAAATAGAGCTCTGCTTCCAGCGTGCGGCGAATGGTCTCGGCCTTTCGAAATCCATGCTGCTCGCCTTCGAAAGTGAGGTGCGCAACGGGTATACCTTTCTCTTCCAGCGCTTTTGCCATCATTTGCGCCTGATTCGGCGGCACCACCTTGTCCTCCAGTCCCTGAAAAAAGATCACCGGACACGACAACTCTTCCGCGTAATTCAGCGGCGAACGCTTGGCGTAGAGATCCTTCTTTTCCGGATAAGGACCGATGAGCTGATCGAGATAGCGCGACTCGAACTTGTGGGTGTCCTTTGCCAGCGCTTCCAGCTCGCCGATTCCGTAATAGCTCGCCCCCGCCCTGAAGACATTGTGGAAAGTGAGCGCGGCGAGCGTCGTGTAGCCACCCGCGCTGCTGCCGCGGATGATCAGGCGCTGGCCGTCGACGCCGCCGGATTGCGCGAGGGATCTGGCGCCTTGGACGCAGTCTTCCACGTCGATGACGCCCCACTCGCCGTACAAACGATGCCGGTACCTCCGGCCGTAGCCCGTGCTGCCCCGATAGTTGACGTCCAGCACCGCAAAACCCCTGCTGGTCCAGAACTGGATCGGCAGCCTGAAGCTGGTGCCGGTGGCGCCCGTCGGTCCGCCGTGGCCGATGACGATGAGGGGCGGCGCCTGATTTTCCGGCCCTTCGAATTCGGAGTTAACCGGCGGATAAAAAAAGCCGTGGGCGAACTCGCCGCCGCCGGTTGGGAAACGCAGTGTCTCCGGAGCCGACACGGATGCCGGGTCCAGCGCGAGCGGGGTCGACTCACGCAGCGTTTCCATCTTGCCGCTGCGTAAATCAAGGTGAACGACAGCCGACGCCCGGTCCGGCGCCCCGGCGATGAGCAGCGCGTCATTACCCTCGACGGCAAGATCATCGATGTCCGAGTACGGGACGAGGATGACCTCGCCCTCGCGGCGCCCGATGTCGATCCGGTGCAGTGACCAGACGCCGTCGCCACAGCCCGCGGCGATGATCTTTCCTTCCGCGGTGAAGCCGTAGGTGCGCATGCCGAAAGCCCACTGCGGACGGCCGAACTCCGCCTTGATGGCATACAGACTCGTCGCATCGCGTCCCTCGAGGCGGTGCAGGTTCCACCAGTCGCTGCGATCGGAGACGAAATAAAGCTCGCCCTCAGGCGACCATTCGGGCTGGAAGATCGAATCATTCTCCCCCCCGGCAACGGGATTCGATTCGATGATGCGACCCGCATCATCCAGCACACAAAGATAAAGAGTGGTGCCATCCCAGGGCATGCGCGGATGATCCCAGGCAAGGAAGCAAAGCCGCTGCCCGTCCGGGCTCAAGCGCGGGTTTGAATAGAAGTCGTGCCCGGAAGCGATGATCTCCACCTGGCTTCCGTTCAATGGAATTGCGCACACGGCGTTTGCCGGTTCGCCCTTGACGGCATGATCTTCGCGAACACAGATAAGTCGTTGACGCGTGGAGTCGAGAACAAAATCCGCATATCGGTAGGGACCTTCTTTGCTCAAGGGTCTGGGCGCCCCGGGCCCGTCCATCTGGTACACGCGCTGATCCGAATCGTTGCTGAACCAGACCTGTTCGCCGCTTACGAGAAAGGCGCCGCCGCCATACTCGTGAACCCGGCTGCGCACATTGAAGGGGGTGGGGTTCAAATCCGCGGGCCGCCCGTCGGCGGTCTGCATCACCAGCACGTTGCGCCCCCCCTCTTCGGGGCGGCCTTCGAGCCAGTAGCGCGCACCGGCATCCAGCATCACGCCGCCCAGGCGAACGCTGCCGCGGGTCAGCGCTTCTGCGGTCACCGGTGACGGCCACTCACCGTAAGGCGCGCGTCGTTTCTTCTTCACTTCGAGGTCGCCTCGCTCAGTTTAGAAATTTGCACGATGCATCGACGCCCAGGTCCGGTGTATCGTGACGGCCTGCTCCGACATGATCACGCAAGAATTTCGGGAACATAGCATGCATCGTTCGCATCAAGCGCCGGGTTTCGTCCGCGCCGTCGCACGCCTGATTATTTTCTCGCTGCTCAGCACCACGCCTTTCGCCCCGTTGGCGCAAGAGCAGGCGATATTCTCGAACAAGGACATCTTCCATCCGGTGTTCGCCGCCAACGGTATGGTGGCAACACAAGAGTCACAAGCAACGCGCATCGGGGTCGAAGTTCTCGAGGACGGGGGAAATGCTGTGGATGCCGCTGTGGCGGTGGGCTTCGCCCTCGCGGTGACGCTGCCCCGCGCCGGTAATCTCGGCGGCGGCGGCTTCATGCTGATCCACGAGGCGGTCAGCGGCAAGACGCACGCCCTGGACTACCGCGAGATGGCGCCGGCGGCGTCGACGCGGAACATGTTCCTCGACGATAAGGGTGAAGTTGACGAGAAGAGGTCACGCTATAGCCGTCACGCGGCGGGCGTGCCGGGCACGGTGGCGGGGCTGGTGCTGGCGCAGGAGCGCTTCGGCACCCTGTCGCTGGAACGGGTGATCGCGCCCGCGATCCGTCTTGCGGAAAAAGGCATCGAGGTTTCTTCAGATCTTGCGCAATCCCTCGAAGCCAGAAAGCAACGCCTTTCGGACAATAAAGCGGCGGCGCGCATTTTCTTCCGTGCGGACGGCACGCCCTATCGCGCCGGCGATCGCCTGGTGCAATCCGATCTGGCGTGGAGCTTGAAGCAGATCGCGGCCGAAGGGGCGCGAGCGTTTTACCGGGGCGCGATTGCCGAACGCATCGTCGAGGACATGCAAAAAAACGACGGGCCGATTACCGCTGCCGACCTGGCGAACTATCGCCCCGTCCTGCGCGCGCCGGTGGAAGGCAGCTACCGGGGCTTCCAAATCCGCTCCATGCCGCCACCCAGCTCCGGCGGAGTACACCTGGTGCAGATACTCAACATCCTGGAAGAATTCCCCATCAGCTTTCTCGGTCACAACAGCGCCGATACGATTCATCTCATGGCGGAAGCGATGAAGCTCGCCTACGCGGACCGCAGCATGCACTTGGGCGACCCGGATTTCTGGAAGGTGCCGGTAGAGGGCCTCACCTCGAAGCGCTACGCAGCGGATTTGAGACAAGCCATCCGTCTCGATCGCGCGCGGCCGTCGAGCACCATCGGTGCCGGCAATCCGTTTCCCTACGAGAGTAACGAAACCACCCACTTCTCCGTCATGGACCGCGCAGGCAACGCGGTCTCCAATACCTACACCATTAACTTCAGCTACGGTTCAGGCATCGTCGCCGAGGGGACCGGGATCCTGCTTAACAACGAAATGGACGATTTCTCCGCCAAACCCGGCGTGCCGAACGCCTATGGGCTTATCGGCGGAGCCGCCAACGCCATAGACCCGGGCAAACGGCCGCTCAGCTCGATGACGCCAACCATCGTGCTCAAAGACGGCAGGCCGTTTCTTGCCACCGGAAGTCCAGGGGGCAGCCGCATCATCACCACCACTTTGCAGATCATTCTCAATGTCATCGATCACGGAATGAACATCGCGGCCGCGACGGCTGCGCCGCGGGTGCATCATCAGTGGTTGCCCGACGAGCTTCGGATCGAATCCGGGGTAAGCGTGGATACGCTGGACTTGCTCAGGGCGCGCGGCCATGAAATCGCAGAGAAAAACGCAATGGGCAGCACCCAGAGCGTGATGCGAATCGAGGAAGGTTTTCTTGGCGCTGCCGATCCGCGCCGTCCCGGCGCGCTGGCAGCCGGTCAGTAAAGTTCCGCGCCGAACTACAAGACGCTCAATCCACCCGCCCGTCGCGTTCCCGCTTGGCCGAGCTGATCGGAACGGGCTCCACCGCGGACGGGCGCGGCCGCTCAACCGGCTGGTCCGGCTCCGCCGCGTCGGACGCCGGCGTCGCGCTTTGCCCGACTTCTTCGTCCGGCGGGTAGTCCGCCACAAGATCCTTGAGCGTCATGCTGCCAACCACGCCGGCGACGGCGTTATCCAGCTTCCCGATCAGCTCTTCCACCGCGGCATCGAACTGCATGCGGTCGTGGGAGATCCAGTGGGACTCGCTGGCAACGCGGATGGCCGTCCATACTTCGTCCAGGCTGATCTTGGCGACGTCCCTTCCCGGGACATAAGCGACTTCCGGCCCCGTGACTTCGACCAGCAGACCGCGCTTGATGAGCTCATCTAATATGTCTTCGAGAGCGGCTACCGGAACGCCGAGCTGAAGCGAGAGACGGCTTACGTCAACCGGCGGCTTTCCGTGGACGTGGTGCTGGGCGATGCGAAAAACGGCAAGCATCGCTAACTTCTCCCGCATGCGGTTGCTCAGGGTGATCATCCGGTCGGGCATGCCGTGGTACTCGGGATGCTGAATGATGAAAGCCACCGTTGCGCCGACCAGCAGAATCAGCCAGGCAACGTAAAGCCAGATCATGAACAGGAACGCTACCGCAAAGCTGGAATAGATCGCCGCGTGCCGGGGGGAATTGGCGACAAATGAAGCGAAGCTCCAACCCGCGGACTGCCAAAGAATTCCGGCAATAACGGCGCCGATGAAGGCGGCGCGCACCCGCACTCGGGTGTTGGGAATGAAGATGTAGACCAGGGTAAATGCCGCAATCACCAACATGTAGGGAATCATGCTTACGAGCCATTTGATCACGGTCCCGAGCGGCTCGATAGCGATGATGCTCTGCATCAACGAGGTGCTCATAATCGATGCCGTCAGACCGAGGGCGGTGAAAATGAGAACGGGACCGACCAGCAAAGCGCTCAGGTATCCGCTGAAGCGCTCGATGAAACCTCTTGGGCGCTCAACTCGCCAGATGTAGTTGAAGGATTGCTCGATCTTGTGCACCAGGGACAACACCGTGAGCATCAGCAGCGTAAGCCCGATGCCCCCGAGCACCCGGCCGTTCACGTTGTCGACGAAGTCCATGATGCGGGCCCCGAGCTCGATGCCCTTGTCGCCCAGCGGCGCGAGAAAGCCGATCAGCACCTGCTCCAGGTCGTTGTGGACGCCGAAGGCTTTGAGCACCGAAAAGCTCACCGCCAGCAACGGAACCAGGGAAAGCAGGGTGGTGAAGACGAGACTGGAAGCGCGCTGATTGAGCTCGCCGTCGACGAATTCGCGTACCAGCGTGTGGCATACCCGCGCGGTGCGAACGGCATAGGCGCTTACCGGAGGCAACGCGGCGACATTGACCCCCCAAACGGAATTCCACAAGAGAAGCTTGAAGCCTTCCCAGTATTGTTCGATCACGCGTCTTTCCAGGACGAAGAAGAGTGTACGGCTAACAGCCGCCGGCTAAGGGCATCATTGGAGCGCACCACCGGCCCATGTGCAAGGATAGCAGCAACGGGCGCTCGGCCGCCGGGTAACGGGAGAGCTACCCCGTTCCGTCGCCGCCGCCGGCGACCAGGATCGCCGCCTGTCTGAAGGCTTCGAGGCGCGTCTTGAAGCGGAGCTCATCGGGCACCAGCCTCAGCACCTTGAGCTGTGCCAGCACCCGCTCCACCGCCGGCACCATGCCCACCAGAAAAACGGGCTGATTGCGCGACGCGGCGTGCCGGATAACGCCTTCGATGGCCAGCGAAGCGCTGCTGTCCATAAACGGCGTCGCCGACAGATCAAGAACCAGCACGTCGAAACCCACCGCCGAGCCCAGTCGGCGCCCGACCTCGTTGGCGGCGCCGAAGCTCAGCGGGCCGCCGAGATGCACGTAAAGCACTTTACCTTCGGCGCGCTCAAAAGCATCCAGCTCCTCAGTCGTCAGTGAGGGATCATCCTTGGGCTCGACGATGGCGCGCACGCTCGCAATCTGCAGATCCGACATGCGCTTGACGAACAGCAAGCTCGCCAGCACCACACCCACCGCCACGGCGGTCACCAGATCGACGAATACTGTCAGAAACAAAACCACGAACATGAATGCCACTCCAGCGCGCGGAGCGGTTCGCAGACGCTTCAGGTAATCCCAGTCGATGATGTCGATGCCGACCTTGATAAGTATGCCGGCCAGAACCGCGTGCGGTATGAAGGCCGCGTAGCGGCCCAGCCCCAGCATCACCGAGAGCAGCACCAGCGCGTGCAGCGCACCGGAGACGGGCGTGCGCCCCCCCGAGCGCACGTTGACGACCGTGCGCATGGTCGCGCCAGCCCCTGGAATGGCGCCCATAAGACCGGCGATGAAGTTCCCGATGCCCTGGCCCACCAGCTCGCGGTCTGAGTCGTGGCGGGTGTGGGTAATATTGTCGGCTATGAGTGAAGTAAGCAGGCTGTCGATGGAGCCTAGAAAAGCGAGCACCAGCGCGGATTTGATCATCGCCGGTAAAGCCACAAGCTCGAAGCGAGGTAGCTGCGGGTCCGGCATGCCGGTTGGGATTTCACCCAGTACCGGCGCGCGGGAGAAAAACAGCATCACCGCCAGCGTCCCGAGAACGAGTGCCACGAGAGGCGGCGGTATTACACGTCCGATCCGCGAGGGCAATAAAAATGAAATGGCGAGCGCAATGAGTCCGACCAAAAGAGCGTCAGAGAGTGGCGTGCCTAAAGACGCTGGAAGTGCTGCAACCGCGCTTAAAGGTCCTCCCCGAGGATTGATGTGACCGACTAGGGGACCAAGCTGCAGAATAATGATGATCACGCCGATGCCGCTCATGAATCCCGAAATGACCGGGTACGGCATCAGCGAGATAAAGCGTCCGAGGCGGGCGAAACCGAAGCCGATCTGAATCAGGCCGGCCTTCATCACCACGGTGAACGCCATCGCGGGTTCGTGGGCGTACTTGGTGACAATAGCGGCCATCACCACGGTCATAGGTCCGGTCGGTCCGGATACCTGACACGGGGTTCCGCCGAAAACGGCGGCGAAAAAGCCCACGAAGATGGCGCCGTAGATGCCGGCGACCGGCCCGGCGCCCGACGCTACGCCAAACGCAAGGGCGAGCGGCAGCGCAACGACCGCCGCGGTTACGCCGCCATAAAAATCTCCCCGCAGGTTTTGGAAACTCAAGCGAGGAACTGAAAGGGGCGCCGCCACACCCACATGATGCCAAACGCGCAATCGAAAAGTCGACGACAACGCGTGCGCTTAAGCACATCAGGCGTTGTTACTTAGTCTTTGGCTCTTCCTCTGAAGCTTCTGTCGTTATGGTCTTGACGCGCTTCGGGCGACCGATAACGACAGAGCGCCAGTACCCTCCACTGGAGAACGCACCCCAGCTCCAGCGCAGCCAGCGTAGCAGCGCAAATGCGATCCATAACGCCCAGGCAAGCATCAGCAGGCGGTAAACCGTCAGCGGAACAGACAACAGCCAGGCGTCCGAAGGGACGTTGCCGGCACGATCCTCGAACCATCTGAGGAGATATCCGTTGGAGCCGTTTCCGGCAATTTGCATCTCCGGTAAACCCAGCAATCCCTGCTTGACGGCGTAGAAAAGAAGACTCAGCGCGACCAGCGTTAGCAGCACCAGGCCCACCTGCATGAGATTGAACTGCCACTTGGGCAGATCCGACTTAATACGTCCGCGCGTATCCAGGGCGAACAGCCAGCCGACCACAACGATGGAGTAGTAGATCGGGATCTGACTCAAGCCCACGCCCAGCAACACCCAGTGGTGTGTTTTGAGCGGCGTTCGTCCGGTGCGTCCGAGACCCAGCGCGACGGCGACGATGACGATGAGGACTCCCCAGAACATCACTGCCGGTCCCAGTGACGGACCACCCGCGAACAGCACCCAACGGCTTCGCGGTATTTCCATCTGGGTGGACGCGTTGACGCTCGCCGCGCCGAGATCCACCGGGGGAGCTGAAAACAGGGCGGATATCCCATCCGCGCTGCGCCACATCAGCATGACCTGGTGGGCACCCGGGTCAAGTGGCAGGGTGACAACGCCGTTTTCGTCGCGGATGGGCTGCGTGCGTCCATCAATCACAACCGTCTGAAGCTCGGCGCCCTGGGGCAGCGTCACCGGATGCTGCACGCCCTGGCTGCTTCGAACTTCAAACGACAACTCGGCGTCTGTCGCCCGCAGGCCGGGCCTAAGCGACAGACTGGACAGGTCTATGGTGAGGGTTCTTCCCTCCACCCCCTCGGGTCGCGACACCCGCAGGGATATCCGCTCACCAGGCCACGGGCGCCACTGGGGAAATCGGTGTCCGCGCTGCTGTTGATGTATCACCGGAATTCCCGATGTCTCCACGTGCCAGATGGGGCTCGCGTTGAGTTGCCACACCTCGGTCCACGTCGTCACCTCGGGTGCCCGCAATTCCACGTCCGGTCGCGGCTCAAGCACCGATTCCCAGCTCATCTGGGTGGCGTTGGCAGCGAGGCTCACCTGGACGCGGTCGTTTTCTACCCGCACGCCTTCGGTGGTCACCGCCTCACCGCGAACCAGCGGCACTTCCAGCACAACGGCCGACCCCGGCGGCGAGACGCGATAAATTCTGGTGACTACCCGCCATTCGAGGCCCAGCAGCAGCGTTCGCTCGACGCGCACAAAGGGCGGCAGCGCGCCGGGCTCCAAGGCTTCGGGCCGCGATTCGGCGGCGCGGGTCCTGCGCAGCTGGATCTGCTGCCCGACGATGCCGTTTTCGTGAATGCCGTCGACTTCCCAGCCATCGGCGCTTGCCTCGACCCGGTGTGGCTTGAGCGGGAGCGCGATCTCGACCCGGTCCCGCGCCGGCAGCCTTCCGCTCACCGTGAGCTGGTGCACCCCGGGTTTGAGCGCCACCCAGAGGTTGCCTTTGTCGTCGCGAAACACGCCGCCGGCGGCGAAGCCATCGACCTGCACGTGTTCCGGAAGCCAGGCGCCGTGACGCCCAGGCAAGGGCACCGCCACCTCCGCCTCGGCGTGAACCTCCATGCGGGCGCTGAAGGATTCCCCGCTTGCATCGAGATTCATCCGCGGGAGCGCGGCGCAGCCCGGCACGCAGTCCGGCGCCTTGAGCAATCTTGCCCGCAGCTCATTCAGCAGTTCCGGGCCGGGGATCTCGCTGGCGCCCGCCGGAACGGGGACTTCGGTCGCGCTGACTGGATCCGGAATTCCGGTTAAAAAAAGTCCCGCGATGAGTGTCGCCGCCGCGGCACCGCTCGCGGGCCGGCGAAACCCGAAACCTCCGTTGCCTTTGATGCCCAGCGCACGAACCGCAAGCAGCGCCAGCAGCAATACTGAGAGGAGTCGAAGCACGAGATTTACGCCGGGCGGCAGTAAAACCAGGTGCAAAGACTGTCCCCGGGAAACGGGACCGTTCCAGAAAAGCTCCGCCCGCTGCCACTGCCAGCGCGGCAGTCCGGGGCCGGTCTGGATATTTGCTTTGGGGTCGATTCGGGCAAGCTGGTCGGCGTAATACGATTCTCGAAGGGTCGAGATTGCTCCCTGCATCAGCTCCGCCGGCTTGTCTTCAAAGCTCTCCGATTTCGGCGCCTGGGCCGCGCTGACCCGGGACTTGAGTGCGTCCGCCTCCATCGCCACCCGACCGGGGACGGGCGCGCGGACGGGCTGTGCCTGCCACGGGCGCTCAAGCTGCGGGAACAAGGCCACCCGCACCTGATCCACCGCGAACGGTATGAAGATGATCAACAAGGCGCCCAGCGCCAGGTAACGATAAATACTCACCCACTGGGAGAATCTGCCTTTGGGTAACACGCTCAAAAGCGCGGTAGCGGCAAAGATGTGCAGCCACACCTGTCTCGGCGCGCCGTGCTCGTGAAACACGAGCCCGACGGCCAGCAACGCAACCAGCCCCCATCGCCATCCCCACAATTTTCCGGCGACGGCGGCAACAATGAGCAACAGAAACAGGTCGAACAGCGTCCAGCGGGAGATCCAGGTGTGGTTGACGCGATCAACGCCGGTGGCGGAAAACAGTCGCCAGCCCGGCGGCAGGTTCAGGCTTAGTTGCAGCGATTGAAAATCGTGATCCCATCCCACCGCGGGCAGCGCGCCGCGCGGCTCGATCCGGGCGTCGACTGACAGATCCAGGCTCCCGCGGCGAAGCTCCACCCCTTTGCGCTCGGAGCCCGTGCGGCGGGTAATGAACCAGGAATCCCCGTCCACCGCGACGCGGCCGAGATCGAGCACCGGCTCTGCCTCCAGCCGCCAGCTCGCGGACAGCTGCCCGCCGATTCGATCATTGACCGTGTAGCCGCCACCGTCGAAGTCCAGCCACAAGGTGCGGGTCAGATTGAGCCGATCGGCATCGGGCTCGGGATCGCCGCGGCGCTTGACCTCAATGCGGAAGGTATCGGCAGTATCGACGCGATAGGCGGGCAGATTCTGCCACTCGGGCGGCAGCGATGTTTGCCGGGGGTCAACGGTGGGAACGCCTTCGATCTGCACCAGCCTCAGGTGATTCTGGGCGACAAATACCCAGATTTCGGTTTCCGGC
>JBFHVA010000007.1:0-37169 GCA_041589735.1 Gammaproteobacteria bacterium
GGCGGCGAAGCCGGCGAGGATGGAGAATTAGAAGAGGCCGGAGAAGCCGGAGAAGCCGGAGAAGCTGGAGAAGCCGGAGAAGGCGGCGAGCGCGGACGGGGTCGTGGGCGCGGGCGCGGAATGGGTGGCGGAACATCCAGCGCATCGTCGGGCCCGTCGGGATTCGGCAGAGACGTGTCGCCGGATGGCCCCGCGTTGTCGGCAGATCAAGAAGCCGACGCCATATCCAAGGGATGGAGAAACTGATTCCAGCTTTGTTAAATATTTGAAACGACTGAAGCGCCGCCCGGCGCTTCGGTCTTTTCTACCGTCCACAACTTAGGGAGAATAATACGTGCAGCTTTTTGCTAGGACGATTTCCTTGTTGAGCCTTGTCGCCATGATCGGTTGCACGCCTGTCAGCCAGATCACTGATTCAGAACCGCTGTATGCGAGAATGACACGCGACGATGTTTTGATTGCGAATCAGACCGTTCAAAATGCGCTGGAAAACGCTCTCAGCGGGATGCGATTTTCATGGCAAAGTTCGAACAGTGGCCACTCAGGTAGCGTGACTCCGATAAATACCTTCAAGTCCAAATCCGGTTTTTATTGCCGGGAGTATGATGAAACGCTTACGATCAATAATCGAACAGAACGATACAAAGATACAGCGTGCCGTGACTCGAACGGTCTATGGAGACCCGTTGTGGTGAAGTGAACCCATGCTGACATGTATCCCAAGTGTCCTTGACTCAACAGAACTCGATCGCATCGAGGATTGTCTGAGGGAAGCTGAATTCGAGGATGGAAAAACTACGGCCGGATTCCGTGCAAAGCGGGTCAAGGACAACCTTCAGCTGAAGGCGGGCGCACCGGGCAAAAAAGAAATCAATGAGCTCGTTCAAAATGCCTTAAGGCGGAATGCGCTATTTCAGAGAGTCGCGATTCCGAGAACCATCAGACCACCGCTGATAAGCCGCTATAAGCCTGGAATGGCTTATGGCGCACACGTCGATGACGCATTGATGGGCGACCCGCACCGAGTTCGTACTGATCTTGCGGTAACCGTGTTTTTAAGCGACCAGGACGCATACGAGGGCGGAGAGCTAATGGTCGGCTCTTCCATGGGCCACATCGCCGTCAAGCTTCCCCGGGGAGATGGTGTTGTTTATCCGGCATCAACTATTCACAGCGTCAATCCAGTTACCTCCGGTGAGCGTCTTGCTGCCGTCACGTGGGTGCAGAGTCACGTCCGGGATCCTATGCAGCGTGAATTACTATCGGATCTGAACCTTTTGAAAAATTCTCTGAACGAAGCCAATCCGAGCGACGAAAAGACCGAGCTCGCCTTCAAGCTCTATTCGAACCTGCTAAGAATGTGGGCCGATGGATAATTAAGCTGCTGATAACATTGATCGCGCGAACACCAGGATATTCCGAAATTTCACCCCTTCTAATCATACCTGCCTGCCAGTAACGTCAAGTAAATTTCCGCCAGAACGTGGATAATCAACACAGAATCAGGTCAGTGGTGATGTTCCTAATTCCCTTTTATTGATTCGTGGGCGATCCGGGAATTTCCGAATACGGGGACCAACCTGGCTCCAGCTTTTCTCTGTGCTGAATCAGGCCTGATTTTCTTCAATTCATTACTATACTCGTTTGAGCCACTCTAAAAAATTGGAGTTCGTTCAATGAGACTGTTTCTTGCTCTGCATGCAATTGGCGCGCTTGTCCTGATGACCGTCGCCTCGCCCGCCATGGCCAATCATAAAGGGCACGTTGCCTTTGGGATCCATGCCGGCACGCTTGGTTATGGACCAGACATTTACGTTCCGATCTCTCCCAGATTAACGCTTCGTGGGACTGGGAATTTTTTCGATCTCGAATATGACGAAACCGTTGATGGTATCGACTACGACCTCGATCTCGATTTGATGACCGCCGGTGCGGTACTCGATCTACATCCATTCGCCACTGGCTTCCACATTTCCTTTGGCGCCTTTTACAACGACAATTCGGCAGGCCTGGGGGCGACCGCGAACCAGGGTAGCAGCATCGGCTCGTTTACGGTGCCTGCGGGGCAGACCGTCGGCTTGCGCGGTGACCTGGAAGTGGACGAGTTTTCGCCTTATATCGGCCTCGGCTGGGACAGCACCTATATGGGCAATAGCCCGTGGAGCATCTACCTTCAACTGGGTGTGCTGTTTCAGAATGACATCAGCGTGGCCCTGAGCCAGACCAGCGGGCCGGCAGTGTCGCAGTCGGATCTGGACGCGGAGGCGCGGAGCGTCGAGGATGATCTTGATTTGCTCGAGTTTTATCCCGTGCTTTCCATCGGACTGTCTTATAGTTTTTAGCGCCGCCGCGGAACAGCGGCCGCGTCTGTCTTTTGTCCCGCCGACGGGGGGTCGGCGGGATATTGAGGCGGCTACTGCGTAATTAGATCGCTTTTTTCTGGCGCATAAAGTCAACGAAGTCCGCCGCGGGCATGGGCTTGGCCATGTAAAATCCCTGCATCTCGTCGCAGTCGAGAGATTGCAGGACGTCGAGTTGGGCTTTGGTCTCGACGCCTTCCGCGATCGTCTTCAAATTCATCGCCTTTCCCATGGCGATGATGGCGCTGGCGATTGCCAAATCGTTCTGGTCATGGGGCAGACCACGCACGAATGACTGGTCGATTTTGAGCTTGTCCAAGGGCAGGCGCTTGAGCTGGTTGAGACTGGAATAGCCTGTGCCGAAATCGTCCAGTGACAGATTGACCCCAACCTGCTTCAAAGAGTCCATGCTGGCAATGGAGGCTTCCGCATCGCGCATGATTGAGCTCTCCGTCAGCTCGAGCTCGAAAAGATCGGGTTCAAGGGCGTGGCGCTGCAGTCGTCCGGCGATCTTTACCGAAAGATCTCTTTTCTGAAACTGCAAAGCCGACAGATTCACCGCGACGACCAGTTGAGGCAGTCCCTTCTCCTGCCATTCTTTATTCTGCCGGCAGGCCTCCTCGAGGACCCACTCCCCGATCGGCACTATCAACCCCCTGTCTTCCGCAACCGGAATGAAATCTCCCGGCGATACCATGCCCCTTTCTGGATGCTGCCAGCGAATGAGCGCCTCGGCGCCGATGATCTTTCCCGTCCGAAGATCCACCTGAGGCTGGTAGTGAAGTATGAACTGGTCTTCTTCAAGGGCCCTGCGAAGGTCGCGTTCCATCAACAGCAGCTCGAACGCTCTCGCGTTCATATCCGCGGTATGAAACTGGTAGTTATTGCGCCCTTTGCTCCTCGCGTGATGCAGCGCGGCATTGGCGCTTTTCATCAGCTCAACTACGTCGTTTCCGTTATCGGGGAAGATGGCGATACCGATACTGGTGGTCACGGCAAAGTCGTGGTCATCAATGACAAACGGCTGGCTCGAAATCGCGCTACGGATCCTGTCCGCGACCACGACGACGCGTTCGACCCCCTTTTCCCCGGAGATCCCGGAAAGTCCTACGGCGAACTCGTCGCCGCTGATCCGAGCAGTGATGTCAGCATCGCGGAGACTCTGCCCGAGTCGACTGCTCGCTTCCTTCAGCAACTTGTCTCTCGCCACGTAACCCATGGACTCATGGATTTCCTTGAAACCATCCAGTCCCAGATAAATCAAGGCGCACTTGGAATCGAACCGCCTGGCCCCTTTTATCATTTTGTCGAGATGCTCGGAAAAACTCAGCCGGTTCGGAAGACCGGTCAATGAGTCGTGGCGCGATTGATGACGAATGATTTCTTCGTGAGCGAGGCGCATTTCCTCGCTCTGAGCGGTGATGATTCTATCCGCCCTTCGAACGATGGAAAACAGAAAAATATAAAGCAGCGAAAGGCAGCTCAGCACACCGATGACGATACCCCACGCAGTCCGCTCGAGCTTCGTGACATAGTGCGTAACGTCTGAGTAGACCTCCATTACGCCTTCGATGGGGGAACTCGGGGTCAAACGGATTGGAACATAAGAGGAGACAAGATTTCGATTGTTGATAACCTGATCGAAGGCATCAAACTCGTTTCTGAATGTAATGTCGCTCGCGATTCCGCCGTCTCTCGCCGACAGAAAGCCGATGTTGTCGCTCTTATCATCGCCAATCTGTTTCGGATCGGTAGAAAAGACGGTCAGGCCGTCCAGATTGTATATCTTCACCTTCACCACGTTGAGCCCGGACATCTGCCTGAGCACCCCTTCCCTGATTCGAGCAATCTCGGGATGCCGGCGTAGCTCCGCCTTGGAGAGTGTCGAAGCGCTTTGAACGAACGTCGCGTGGTGTCTCCAGATTGTGTTGGCGAATACCTGCGTCAGAGCTTCGTTGTTTCGCGTTTCGTGCTCTTCCATAGTGAGAAAAGCGAAATGGCGATGGACGAGCACCAGTACCGCCAGCACGATCAGAACGCCGACCAGGCTGGTGACGGAGAAATACCGTATGAGCCGAAACGACGGCTGCAATCTCAGGACTGGATCGATGGACGCCGGCCGATCCGACCGTGCCGGTAGCGATTCAGCTGCCAGGCTCATACCAGTACGTTCCTCTTTCGAGCACACTTAAAATGGTTACGGCCGACCCCGGTTGGGGAGCCCCGACTTCGTCAACAGATCCGCCCTGATCCGCGAAACTATCGGAGCGCGCCCCATCCCCAGCCGCCGGATCTTGCCCATAACGATTGGGGAGCCGACCCCCGAACGCTCCCTCTGGCTTTATATCGGGAGCTGGCGTGGTTCCTTTAATTGTTTCCAAGATCGGTTACTCCGGAAAGCGCCCGCCGCGGGGCCGGGCGCAAAGTCTTCCCGCGAACTTAAGACTTATTTCGGGGCATTGAGGGGAACCAAAATCGCAGCGGCTACCTGGATTTCGAGGCGACATACAGGCTGCCACGCCTTACCTGTAGGGAGCCTCCCTCGAAATCCCGGGACAGCCCGTCGTCCCGCTTTGTTGTCGCAAGTTTGACAAGGCCGCGGTAGGCAGGACACGCCGCGGATTTGCTGCATCACTAGCCAGGCGGACGCCCGATGAGGAAAGAACCGGCGCGACCGAGTCGCCGATATCGAGGGTTCGAAGAACGAGATGCAGCGTACTGGAAACAAGAGGCGCAACCCGATGAATAGATAGCTAAGTGCCGGCTTGTCAGTGCTCCTGCCCGAAATCCTCTGGCGGCTGCTTAGAAACCAGTCCTGAACATTCCAGTAACGGACGTGATCTTTGTTGGTGCGACGGTAGAGGGAGCGGACGGATCCGGGCTCGGCAACTACCGCCCACTCATGGACCGGCGGTGCACGGGGTAGCGAGGCCCTGGTCCCCGTGGGGCCCGCCCACCATCTTCGCCGGGAAGCGGCTATGCTTCCTACCATGAACGCTGCGAACGTTCGGACCCGTCCCTCGCCTTCGACACCCGTGGTGGTGTTGTTTGCCGACATATCCGGCAGCACGCGCCTTTACGAGAAGCACGGTGACGCCGCCGCCCAGAGGGCCATTACCAGCTGCCTCACTTTGCTGAGCGAAGTGGCCGAGTACTGCGGCGGTCGCGTGGTCAAGTCCATCGGCGACGAAATCCAGTGCGTTTTCCATGACCCCGCAAAAGCCATGGTGGCAGGCACGGAAATGCAGGTCACTATTCAGCAGGCCGGTGAAGACAAGCGCTTTGACACTGGGCCGCTCCGGATTAAGGTCGGATTTCACTTCGGCCCCAGTTTTGAAAACGATGGCGAGATCCAGGGCGAGGCCACCGTCATTGCGCAGGAGATCGTTCAAAGAGCCAAGCCGGACCAGGTATTAACCTCAGAGGCGACTCTGGATTCCGTGCCCAAAGCCCTTCGGGTGGGGGCACGCCATTTCGACCAGATTTATTTGACGGGAAGCTCCAGTGTAATTGATGTCTACGAGCTGATCTGGGACGAAATCAGCATTACCCAGGAATCGAGCTACAGACCTACGTCGCAAGCAATCGGTTATTCGCGCCTTGTCTTGTCCTATGGGGGAAAAGAGTTCGAGGTAAGCGACGCCCAGCGCTCGCTCAAATTGGGTCGCGTGAAAAGCAACGACGTTGTGGTGCCGTCGGATCTCACCTCACGCATGCACGCCGAGATGAATTTTCGCCGCGGGCGGTGTTACATTACTGATGTCAGCATCAACGGGACGTTGGTCATTCAGAACGGCGGCAAAAGTATTACGCTCAAGCGGGAGCGTCTGCCGCTCGACGGCGACGGGCAAATCTGCCTGGGAGGGACGCCGGACGTGAATCCCGACGGAGTGCTGACTTTCCAGTGCATCAGTGAATCCGAATAGCCAGGCAGCCGAACCTGCATCCACCCTCCGCTGACGATGTGTGCGAGAACCGGCTTCCGTCGTTTAAGGGCTCCCCTCTTCGTTCCGCCCCGATGATCCTACTGCGATCCTCGTTTTAGAACGCTGACTGGTTTCAGCTGAACTGAGAAGTCGGGGCCCTTGGCCCCCGGTCCAATCACGTTTTTCGGGTTCGGGTGCAGCTCACGTCGATGATGTAGAAGCGCGTCAGCGAGATGTGCGCCCGATTCAGGATGTACTGCGTCGGCTGCACCGGTGACCAACGCCTCGGATTCGGCAGCACGGCCGCGAGCAGCGCCGCCTCGCGCCGGCTGAGCCGGGCGGCGGACTTGCCGAAATAGGTCTGCGACGCCGCCTCGACGCCGTAGATCCCGGGACCCCATTCGATCACGTTCAGATAGACCTCCAGGATCCGCCGCTTGTCCCAGAGTGTCTCGATGAGCACCGTCAGGGGCGCCTCAAGTATTTTGCGCGTAACGTGGCGGTCCGGCCACAGGAACAGGTTCTTGGCGGTCTGCATGGAAATCGTGCTGGCGCCGCGCAAGGGGCCACCCTTAAGACGCTCCTCCACCGCGCTGGCCAACTCATCCCAGTCGAATCCCGAGTGGCTGCAAAACGCGGTATCCTCGAGCGCCATGACCGCCTTGCCGACGTGGGGCGAAATATGGTTGAGCGGCACCCAGTCCTTATTGATGCCTTCTCCTTCAAACAGCCGGATCACCATCAACGGCGTGAGTGGAGGCGGCACAAAGCGGTAGGCGACAGTCAGCACGAGCGGCAACAGAAGCACAATAAGCAGACACCAGAGGAAGAAGCCGACGATGCGCCTCTTCAAAGACTTCTTTTTCTTTGAGCGTTTAGCCATGCTGCAGATCAAGTCTCGGGTTGACCGGGCTCCGGGACGGCCACCGTCCAGAGAGATCCCTGGAGATTAAAGTTAGACCAATTTAAACCCACCTCCTTCGCGGAGGAACTGCATCAGTACCGCCCAAAGCGGGCGGAGAAATCGGTAAACTGTGTCCGATCACCCTGGAATCGTGCCACGGCGATAAAGGACGAATCTTGGATCGAGTTCTCCGACGTACAGTCGCTGTTCGTAACCTTAATCTGGAACATTGAGTTCGATTGTAGTCAGCGTGAGAGATGGCACTCTGCTGATTTTACCGTTTTATCTCTAACACTCTGCTTCATTGAACGACAGCGAACAAGAGCGAATAAGTATCAGCGTCAATGTCATGTTCACTTCATTTACTGACAATCTCAGCAAGCCGTTGTGGTAAGGGAGATCAGGGTTATTTTGATTTTCGAACCGTAGACCAAGGCTTAATTGATGAAAATTTCCATACTGGACGACTATCACGACACTCTTCGAACCCTCGATTGCTTTCGCAAGCTGGACGGCCACCAGGTCACTATCTGGAATGATCATGTTCAGGAGCTGGACGCGCTGGCCGAGCGTCTGGAAGACACTGAAGTGCTGGTCTTGATACGCGAGCGGACCAAGGTGCGCGAGCCGCTGCTCGAGCGTCTGCCGAAGTTGCGGTTGATCAGTCAGCGCAGCGTCTATCCCCATATCGACATCGACGCCTGCACCCGACTGGGCGTGATCGTGTCCTCGGATCTGCACATGGGGACGCCTTCCTATGCCACCGCTGAGCTGACCTGGGGCCTGATCATCGCGGCAATGCGTCAGATCCCGCAGCAAATGGCGGCGCTCAAGTCTGGCAGATGGCAGATCGGCGTGGGTCATTCGCTGGGCGGGAAGACCCTGGGAATTTATGGCTTCGGCAGGATCAGCCGCGTAGTTGCCGAGTATGGTAAGACATTCAACTTGAAAGTGCTGGTATGGGCCCGCGAGGAATCTATGCAAAAAGCGCGGACGGAAGGGTACGAGACCGCGCCGAGCAAGGCGGCCTTTTTCGAACGCAGTGACGTAATCACCTTGCATATGCGCCTGGTCGAGGCCACGCGTGGAATCGTCACCGCCGAGGACCTGGCGCGCATGAAGCCGACGGCGCTGCTGGTCAATACCAGCCGGGCGCCGCTGATCGAAGCCGGCGCGCTGGTGAGCGCGTTGCGCGCGGGACGCCCCGGGATGGCAGCGGTGGACGTTTACGAGGAAGAGCCGGTAGTGGATAAGGATCATCCGCTGCTTAAGCTGGATAACGTCGTGTGCACGCCGCACATCGGTTACGTGACCCGGGACGAGTACGAAGTTCAGTTCTCCGATATCTTCGACCAGGTCGTGGCCTACACCGAGGGAAATCCGATAAACGTCGTTAACCCGGACGTCCTAAGCCGTGCCCGCCCACACCCTTGAGAAAAGTGAAACTCGGGAATCCCGGGCCCGTCTGGCCGGCTATTACCGGAAACGCAGATGGGGCACAATTGACCTGGCCTTTAATACGCAACCAGGAGGCAGAAAAATGCAAACACTCAAACTCCTTGCCTTTTTGACCGCCTGCGCATTCCTCCTGCCCTCGCTCGCTCAGGCAGATACTCTGTCTCATCCCGTAACGGCCAAGCGGGCCATCGATTTGACCCACAAGATGCACGAAGGCATGCCTTTCTGGCCCGGGGGCGTGCCGTTCAAAAAACATAGGCTGGTGGACTACGACCAGGGCTACCAGCTACACAAGTTCGAAGTCGGAGAGAATACCGGCACCCACGTCGATGCCCCCTCCCACTTTATCAAGGGAAAACGAGCCATCGATGAAATCCCGCTGACCGATCTGATTATTCCGGCGGTTGTCATCGATGTTCAGGAAAAGGTCGCCCGCAACCCCGACTATGAGTTGACTCCGGAGGACATCAAGCTGTGGGAGAGCAGTCACGGCACGATACCCGCAGATTCTCTTGTTATCCTGAACACTGGCTGGCACAAGCGCTTCGGTAACCCCGAGCAGTACATCAATATGGACGGCTCAAGCGTGATGCACTTCCCCGGATACCATCCGGACAGCGCCAAGGTGCTCATTGAGCGCAACATCGCGGGCGTCGGCATCGACACCCTGAGCCTCGATCACGGCCCGTCAAAGAGCTTCGCCTTCCATGTTGAGATACTGAAAGCCAACAAGTATCAAATCGAGAACATGGCCAACTTGGACGCCCTGCCCACCAAGGGCGCAACGGTGGTGGTGGGCGTACTGCCCGTTCAAGCCGGCAGTCAGGCACAGGCGCGTATCATCGCCTTGTTGCCTTAGCCCAAAACTCTATGGATTCACGAGATCAGCGCTCTTTACTCAAGAAAGAAACCTGATCCCGCTAGTTTGCAGTTGGAACCAAAATAAGGAGGAGCCTAATGAAATCAATTCGCATAAGTGTTGCGGTCCTGGTCACCGGGATTGTGATCGCGGCCGCGCAGTCCGTTACGGCGGCAAACGTCAAAATAACTCCGCTCGGAAGTCACGACGGTGAGTTTTGCCGCTTTGACCGGGCAATGATACTCGAAGATCCGGACGGCACTCGGATCCTCTACGATGCCGGCCGCACGGTAGCCGGACCGGATGATCCTCGGCTCGGCACAATCGACGTGGTACTCGTGAGCCACATGCACGGTGATCATGTAGGTGATCGTCATCTCACCCAGGTCAACGGCGGCGAGTGTGGAAAGCCGGATGTTTCCGTGACCGCGACGCCGAACACGAACAGCGTCAACATTGTTCTCGCTAAGAAGGCGAAAATAATTACCGGCAGCGAGATGCCCCGTTTCTTTTCCGGCAAGCTCAAGGCCCTCGGCGGAGATCCCAAGGCTTCACAGCTGGTCCGCTTTGGTGCCTCGCGTAAGGTCGGCGGTGTATCCATCACCACTGTCCCTGCAGTCCATTCCAACGGCGTCAGCGGATCCTTTATCGACGGCGAGCTTGGCGAAATGCTGAATACGGCGGGCCTGACGGCTTATGCCGGGCCGCCCACCGGCTATGTATTGACCTTCTCGAACGGACTGGCGGTCTATCTCTCTGGGGATACCGGAATCACCGCCGAGCAGGACTCGGTGGTTCGGCGCCACTATAAGGCCGGGCTCGTGGTCATGAATATCGGAGACACCTTTACCACCGGACCGACGGAAGCAGCCTTCGTCATTAACGAGCTGGTCAAGCCGAATGCGGTCATCGCCTCGCACGCCAACGAGGTGGCGACAAAGAACGGCAAAGTAATCGCCGGCACAAAAACGGAAGCTTTTATCAAAGCGACCAATGTGCCCGTGCATCTGCCATTGAGCGGGCGCACAATGGCGTTCAATAGCAACGGCAAGTGCGTCTCTGGATGCTGAGCTGACCCGATCGATTCGAAGGGTCGGATCTCGTGACTGAGTAAAGGGATTCTTCACGAGATTCGACCCCGATATTTTGCCTTCTTTCTTCTGCTTAAATCCTTTCCCTTAATCTAGAAACAAGCGCTAAATGGCTGTAAGAACTGGCCACTTCGCGTTTCGAAAATAATCCTATACTCAATCTGACCACTAGGGCTTGTCCCAGTTAGAGCGAGTATTCCATTGATTTGTCCGCACTGCCATAAAAATGGGCTAGACCCTGAACAGGCTAAGAAGGCGACGGTTGGCAAGCCCGTCGTTTGCACCAATTGCAGAACGTCTTTTTCGAGAACGTCTTTCAAGGCCGCAATCTTAGGGCTTTCTGCATTAGTTTGTTTTTACCTGTTAGTCCTGCTGCAACATTACGTTGGCTGGCTCAGCTTTCCCATCGTTCTCGGAATATTTTTTGGACTAATTCGTTTAAGCCAGCTTGCTATTATTGTCGAGCACGAGCTTACTCCAGTCCGAAAGCCAGTGTTTGAAGTGGAAGACGAAACTGCCAGGCCAGAATCTGAAGATGTTTTGGATACGAAGGCGAATACAACCCTGGAACGGGAGCGCTTCGAAAGTCTGGTTGAGCAAGCCGAGCTGATTCTGGAATCCCGGCCGCGCGCTTATCGTATCCGTCTCGCCTCTCTCGCCATCCTGGGCTACGCGGTCATTTTTGGGATCTTGTTCCTCTTGATCGCGCTCATCGCCGGATCCATTTGGGCGGCATTGACCAGCACGGTTGTCTTCCTCATCCTGATCAAGAAAAAACTCATTATCGTGCTGGCGCTGATCGCGTGGGTATTGATCAAATCGCTATGGGTGCGCATTGAGCCGCCGCAAGGCTACGTGGTCCGGCGCAATGATGCGCCGGGACTATTCCGCGACCTGGATGTTTACCGCAAGCAGCTCGCAACTCCGAGAATTCACCAGGTGCTTCTCACCGAAGAATTCAACGCCAGCATCGTTCAGACCCCGCGGTTGGGCGTGCTGGGCTGGCATAGGAACACTCTGATTTTGGGGCTTCCGCTGCTGATGGCGCTGAAGCCGGATGAAGCGCGTGCGGTGGTGGGCCATGAGCTTGGGCATCTCTCCGGAAACCACAGCCGCTTCAATGGCTGGATCTACCGGGTCCGGATGAGCTGGTATCGGATCATGGATTCCTTCGACCAGGCTGCGGGATTCGGCACGGGACTGCTGCGAAGGTTCTTTGACTGGTACGCGCCGTACTTCAACGCCTATAGCTTCGCGCTGGCCCGCGCCAACGAATACGAAGCCGACGCGATTGCCGCAGAGCTGACTTCCAGCCGCGCAATCGCCAGCGCCCTGGTGAATTCCGACATCCGTGCCGGGCTCATCGACCAGCATTTCTGGCAGGAGCGAATCGCGAACGCCGACCGCCAGCCCACACCTTCCTTTAGGCCGTATTCCGATCTACAGGCTTTCTGCCGCCAACATCAGTTCGACCATAGCGAAGTTCAATCCCGGCTTACATCCGCCCTCGAAGAGGAAACCGGGCATGCCGACACCCATCCGGCGCTCAAGGAGCGACTGGCCGCCATTGGACACGAAACTGCTGAAGTTCGCGCCGTGGCAACAAGCGCAGCGGAGCAATGGCTGGGCGACAATTACGCGCGGGTTCTCGAAGAGTTCGACAGCTTCTGGCTCGAGCGCAACCGGGAGGCGTGGCACGAGCGGTTTGAATATGTGCGTGCCGCGCGCGAACGCCTTACAGAGCTGCGAGCTAAGGAGCGAAATTCTTTAAACGCCAACGAGCTCTGGCAGCTCGCCGCGCTCACCGAGGAATTTGACGACAAAGAAGATCCGCTGCCCATTTACCGGGAATACAGGGAGAGGTCTTCCGGCGATATCGACGCCGCGTTCGTGATTGGAAGGATTCTTCTTTCCCGGGGCGATCAAAGCGGTGTTGCTTATCTGGAAGAAGCAACCCAGTCTCTATGGCACGCGGTTTCCGCCTGTCAGCTGGTCTACTCCTTCTATCTGCAGAAGGGAGACGCCGAAAGCGCCGATAGCTGGCGGCTGAAGGGTGAATATTTTCTCGATCAGGAATTAGAGGCTCGGCAGGAGCGTGAACTTGTCGCGCCTTCGGATTATTTTTCAAAGGCCGACCTCGATGACGAAACGGTGACCTTCCTTCGCCGGCAGCTGCTCAAGTTTCCAAAGATCCGGCGCGCCTGGATTGCGAAGAAACAACTCAAGCACGCCCCCGAATGTCCGGTTTTCGTGCTTTCTTTCAAAACCAACTGGTTTTGCAATGGTGAGAAGATGGCGCAGACGCTCGCCGACGAGATCCAGTTTCCGCAACCGATTTTCTTTGCCTATCTTGGAGGCGATACCGCCGCGCTCGGAAAGAAAGTCCGCAAACACGGCACCGAGGTTTTGTGGCACGCGGCGTGACCCCCTCCTCAAAATACTTACCGCGCTGCGGCTGAATTCGGCGCGAGAACGCCTGGCACCTAAGCTAATAGATTGAGAAATCTAAACAGGGCACCGACGCCAAACAATCTGGCGTGCCGGCAAAATTCGAATCGCCTTGTCTGCGCTGTTTCGTCGTGGACAACCTCCCTGTCTATACCAGCCGCCTATGTGCGTGGCAGTTAATCAGCGAAATGACCTATTTCCGTACCTTTGGGGGTAAAAACGATAAGCGCGCCCTTTTCCAACCTGTTCCCCGCGATCAATTGAACTCAATGTCCTTGTTTCCGCCTTAATTTGGCGAATTGAAATTTATTTCGAGGTCAACAGGTCCTTGCTTTGATCGCGATCAGCACTTCCCCAGGCTTCTCGTGCATGCTGGTTTCTGAGCCTACCGAGCCGGCGATTTCTTCGAAAGGCGATGCAACATCAGCTGGTCAACAGAGCGCTCGCCCAAGCGGACACAGGGCAAACGCCCCGCATTGAGCCGGAATGTGGAGGCTCATTGGCCTCCCCAGTGTCCCGGTGCGTCCCACCGCTCTCGCTGAAATCCTTCTCCAAGCTATGCTCGGACGCGGCACACCTCGCGCCGTCGCATGACGTGCTGGCGACAAAAGCCGTGAACCTGGGGCACCGCGTCGCCACGCCACCATCGTGCAGCCCTATGGTTAAGGATGCCGACGAAGCGCGGGCGCCGCTGGTTGCCGACAGTCCCCACGAGGTCCATGACATCCGGCGTTTAGAGGCGCCGGACGACACGACGATAAAGCACGTATTCGTTTTCGGCCTGGACGACTTCAATCGACGCCAGCTGGAAACGCTGAGGCCCGTGGGTGCTTATCGGTTCCACGAGCTTTTCAAGCACAAGGAAGTCAAGGCGCAGCCCGAATTTCCGGTAAAAATGTTGCTGGAGGAAGGGACCCGGCGTCTTCGGGAGTTTCCCGACCAGTTCGACGCGATCGTCGGCTACTGGGATTTTCCCGTCTGCACCATGCTGCCGCTTCTGCGCCGACCATACAATCTGCCCTCGGCCACCTTCGAGGCCACGCTAAAATGCGAGCACAAATTCTGGAGTCGCCTCGAGCAGCAGCGGGTCGTCGCCGATTACGTTCCGCAGTTTTGCGCCGTCGACCCGTTTACGATCGAGCCAGGGGCGCAAATTCCACTCGAGTTTCCCTTTTGGATAAAACCGGTCAAGGCTGCCTCGTCTCATCTCGCCTTCAAGATTCGAAACGACGCCGAGCTCGCTCACGCTATCGGGGAAATCCGCCGACGGATCTTCCGCTTCGGCAATGCGTTCAACTATCTGCTGCAGTTCGCGGACCTGCCGCCGGTGGTCGCCGCGGTGGAGGGAAATCACTGTATCGCGGAGGCGAATATTTCGCGCGGCCGGCAGTGTACGCTGGAGGGATATGTTTACGAGGGGGACGTGCAAATTTACGGTGCGATCGACTCGATTCGCGAAGGCAAACACCGCTCGTCGTTCGCGCGTTACCAGTACCCTTCACGGCTCCCTGTGCATGTCCTCGAACGGATGACGGACATCACTCGACGTTTCATGAACCAGATTGGCTTTGACAACTCACCTTTCAACATCGAGTACTACTGGGATGCCGGTACCGATCGGATTTGGCTGCTGGAGATCAACACCAGAATCTCGAAGTCGCATTGCCCATTGTTCAAGCATGTCGATGGCGCTTACCACCATCAAGTCATGGTCGACGTTGCCCTCGGACGTCGCCCGGACTTTCCCTACCGGGAAGGCAAATACCGCTACGCGGGAAAATTCATGTGGCGGATCTACCAGGACGCAGTGGTGACCAGAGTGCCAACGCCCGAGGAGCTCGACGATATATGCCGGCGTATTCGTGGCGTCGAGGTGCAGCTGCACGTTCATGAAGGCATGCGGCTTTCGGAGCTTCTGGACCAGGACAGCTACAGCTACGAGGTGGCCGTGATATTCGTGGGAGCAAACTCTCAGAAGAAGCTGCTGCAGAAATATCGTGACTGCCAGGAGGCGATGCACCTGCGCTTCGATCCGGTCCATTGAGCGGCGCCGGTCCTCTGTGAGCAGCGAGCATCGGAGCTTACCTTGAAGATCGTTTCCCAGCTTCCCCGCAAGATCCGCGAGATCGAGCACACCTGGATCGCGATGCCCGACGGCGCCCGGCTGGCGGCACGGATCTGGCTGCCCGAGGACGCGGGAGATCATCCGGTTCCGGGGATCCTCGAATACATACCCTACCGGAAACGCGACGGCACCCGTCTGCGCGACGAGATCCACCACCGCTATTTTGCCGCACACGGATATGCCTGTGTGCGGGTGGACCTTCGGGGCAGCGGGGATTCGGATGGCGTGCTCAGCGACGAGTATTTACCGCAAGAGCTGGAAGACGGCGTGGCGGTTGTCCGCTGGATTGCCGATCAGCCCTGGTGCTCCGGGCCCGTCGGCATGATCGGCATCTCCTGGGGTGGATTCAACGCCCTGCAGATCGCGGCGATGCAGCCCCCAGAGCTTCGGGCCGTCGTTACCGTCTGCTCGACCGATGACCGCTACGCCGACGACGTTCACTACATGGGCGGATGCCTGCTCGGTGACAATCTGTCCTGGGCGTCCACGATGTTCGCCTTTAATTCGCTTCCACCCGATCCCGTGATCGTGGGAGGGCGCTGGCGGAAACTGTGGCACCAACGCCTGGAAGGCAGCGGGCTTTGGCTCGAGACCTGGCTCAAGCACCAGCACAGAGACAACTACTGGCGGCACGGCTCGATCTGTGAGGACTTTGCCTCCGTGCAGGTACCGGTCATGACGGTGAGCGGCTGGGCCGACGGCTACTCGAATGCCGTGTTTCGATTACTGGCCAACCTGGCCGTCCCCAGGCTCGGGCTGGTTGGCCCCTGGAGTCACAAGTACCCGCATAGCGGCGTTCCGGGGCCTGCTATCGGCTTTCTGCAGGAGTGCCTGCGCTGGTGGGACAAATGGCTCAAAGGTATCGAGACCGGAATCATGCAAGAGCCCATGCTGCGCGCGTGGATGATGGAGAGCATGCCGCCGACGACTTTTTATCACCAGCGCTATGGCCGCTGGGTGAGCGAGGCGACCTGGCCTTCCAGCACTGTCAGCGCGCGGCGCTACCGTTTCGCGCCCTACCGCCTGACGTCGACCGAGACGCCGGTCGCAGAAGTCCCGCTGACGGTGCGGTCACCGCTCAGCGTGGGACTTTTTGCCGGTAAGTGGTGCTCGTACAGCGCCACACCGGATCTGCCCCACGATCAGCGCGAAGAGGACGGCGGCGCCCTGACTTTCACCAGCGACCCCCTCGAGGCGCCGCTGGAGATTCTCGGAGCGCCGGTGGCCGAGCTCGATATCGCCGCCGACCGGCCTGTGGCGATGATAGCCGTGCGCCTATCCGACGTTCAGCCTGATGACAAAGCAACCCGCGTGACTTACGGCGTTCTGAACCTCGCTCACCGGGACAGTCACGCGAATCCCGTACCGCTCGAGCCGGGGAAGCGTTATCGCGTGCGGGTGCGGCTCAACGATATTGCCCAGTCCTTTCCCGAAGGCCACCGCCTGCGCATCTCCATCTCCACATCGTATTTTCCTGTTGCCTGGCCGCCGCCTGTACCAGTGCGCCTGACGATCTTTGCAGGCGCTAGCGAACTCGTGCTGCCGGAGCGACCGCATCGGGAGGAAAGCGTTAACTTTGCGGAGGCGGAAGGTGCGGCCAGCGGTGCGCGCAGGGCGCTGAGCGAGACCCATCATAACTGGCGCGTGATTCGCGATCTGGCAAAAGATCTGTCGACACTAGAGGTTATTGATGACAATGGAATGGTTGAGCTCGAGGATATCGAGCTCAAGCTGCGAAGCAAAGCAGAGGAGTGGTACAGCTACCAGGGCGATGATTTTTCCTCCGCTCGGGGCGAGACCTTGTGGCGGCGTGGCCTCCGGCGCGGCGAGTGGGCCGTAGAGACGGTTACGCGCACGACGCTGTCCTGTGACCCATCCCGTTTCAGGGTCTCAGCGGAGCTCGATGCTTACGAGGGCGAAAAGCTCGTTTATTCCCGTTACTGGGACATCGACATCGAACGCGATCTCGTGTGAGGCGATGGGTTATTTCCCGGTGGCCAAGGCGGGAAATTGGGAAGAACCGACGTCTCCTTCAAAAAATAATATTTGCGCCGATCCCGCTCGCCTTACTTTTCTACCGTCTCGACTGGTCCCCGCTCCGGCTGACGAAAACAGAGAATGATTTAACCCGTTGTCGAAACTGCAGCGAGCGAGTCGGAGTCATCGGCGCTCTCCTCCGGGGGCGTAAACAAAGCATCACACCCGCGTAATTCATTCCCCAGAAGCCCCGGAAAACGGGGATTTTCCTGCCTATACTCATTCCACAACGACCTCCAAATAAAAGCAGAACGGGCCCATGAGCAGCAGACTTCGCAGCATCTTCCTGATACTCAACTTCAAAACCCTCGTCATCGCCATTCTGGCGGTCGCGTCTACCTACCTGTGTCAAAAATTCAATCTGGTGGCGGACTTTCCGCTCACCCTCATTGCCACGGCGGTGGTCTTTCCCATCGTGTTTTCCATCAGCGGCGCATACAAGCGGCGGGAAAACGCCCTGGACGAATACGGCTCGCTCAAGGCCCACGGCCGGGCGATCTATTTCGCCGCGCGGGACTGGCTCGAGGGCCCCGATCCCGGAACACTCGACAAGGCCAGGGTGCTGCTGGGAGATTTGCTGAAGGCCTGCCGGACCCTGTTTGCCGAGCCGCTCGAGGCCATGCCCGATAACGAGAAGGCGGTCTACAGACAGTTCTCGAAGCTTTCGGAGTTCATCAAGAACGATCTTCGAGGGACCGGGCTCGCCTCCGGCGAAGTGTCCCGCTGCAATCAGTACCTGAGCAAGATGGTGGTGGCGTTCGAAAGCATCAAGCATATCTATCAGTACAGAACGCCGCGGACCTTAAGATCCTTCAGCGATGTCTTCATCACCGTGCTGCCACCGCTCTATGGCCCCTACTTCGTCTACATTGCCCAGGATTATGCTTACGGACTCGGCTACATCATGCCGGTCCTGTTTACGGTCATTCTGGTGAGTCTGGACAACATACAGGAGCACCTGGAAAACCCGTTCGACCAGGTGGGTGAGGATGACGTCTTTATCAACGCGGAGAAATTCGTACTCAGCCTGGAGTCCGTTACTGGTTCAGCAGGGAGCGAACAGAAAGCCGTTGGTTTCTGAATAAAGGCAGGGATACGTCGAATTAATGAGCGCGCTGACGGCTTGCCCAAAGTGCGGACATGTCCGCGAGTCCGGAACTCAGGCGCCGTCCTGGCAGTGCCCGGCCTGCGGAATCGCATATCACAAATACCAGGCCTATCTTAAACGGGCCAGCAAGACGTTCACGCCGCCACGCGCCGACGAAAAAGCGCCGCCGATCCAGGCTGATGGCTCCATCTGGCTGTTGGCAATCTCCAACATGATCGCGCTCGCCGTCGCCATTTATTCGGGTTGGCGTCTCGTCGATCTAATGCTGGTCTATTGGGTCCAGAGCGTCATCATCGGAGTCAGTTATTTCTTTCGTATCCTCAATCTGGATAAATTCTCCACCGAGAACTTCCAGATTAATAATCGCGAGGTTGATCCGACTGCTGCAACCAAAAGATTTACCGCGTGGTTCTTCGCCCTTCACTATGGTTTTTTTCACATCGGGTATCTTATATTCATTTTTGTCGAGGGTAAGGACGGGCCTCTTCTCGATTTGGGCCTGCTGATCTGCAGCGCGGTCTTTGCGATCAATCACTATTACTCCTACCGTTACAATAGAGAACTGGACAGTCAGGGCACGCCGAACATCGGCACGCTGATGTTTACGCCTTACATTCGAATCGTTCCCATGCATCTCACAATCGTCTTCGGAGCCACGCAGATCTTGTCAATGCTCGGATTCCTGTTCTTCGGCGGCCTTAAGACGATTGCCGACATTGTCATGCATTACGTGGAGCATTCGCGCCTTAAGCGCGCGGCAGACGTCCATTGAAATGGTCTGCGAGAAAGAATTCGACGCCGAATGGGAAGTGTCTAAACCGAAACAATAATGAGCCCATGCGCAAGCTCATCTCGTCTACGGACCATGGCCTCGTTCCACTGGTCCGCACTCATGGGCAAGATATAATGGCGCCGGCGGTTGAATTGGCGGCCACCGGAGCCGCGCGACAACAAGGAAGATCTTACACCTGATGATCGAAGAACAGTCTCAACTGAACTCCGGCGCGGCCGATCTCTGGAGATGGCTGGTGGAGTATTTCGGCCAGCCTTGGTTTGCCTATCAGGTGTTGATCATGGCGGTGCTGTACGTCGCAGCGCGCCTCATAACGTCCCGCATCGAGCCAAGAATCGAGGAACGGGTGCGCGCGATCAAAGGCAATCCGGCTCTACTACGCCTCATTGCTCCATTGCTGCGTAAAACCCAGCTCATTATTTTCGTCACCTTCCTTTCAGCGACGCTTGTGCTTATGCGCAGCCTCACCTGGCCGAGCTACAGCTATGTCATCTCGGTCGTTCTCTCGCTCGCCTTTGCCTGGCTGCTGATTTCGATTCTGTCCCGGATCATCCATAGCCGCGCAATCGGCCGGATGGTCGCCGTCGCCGTGTGGGCCTATGTTGCGGTCTCCATTCTTGGCATCACTGACGACGTCGCGATGTTCCTTGAAGGTATCGGCTTCTCAGTGGGTGAGCTGCGCATCTCCGCGCTTTTGCTACTGAAGGCCGCGGTGCTTTTGACCGTCACGCTGTGGCTCGCCATTTACGCTGGAAACTTCCTGGAAAACCGAATTCAGCGTTCCGAGGAGCTGACACCTTCCCTGCGCGTGCTGTTCGGCAAGCTGCTCAAAATCAGCTTGATCGTAATCGCCGCGGTGTTCGCGATGTCCGGTCTCGGCATCGATCTGACCGCGTTTACCATCTTCTCTGGCGCCGTCGGCGTGGGCATCGGCTTCGGTCTTCAGAAAGTCGTCTCCAATTTCATCTCCGGCATCATCATCCTGCTGGATCGTTCTATCAAACCCGGCGACACCATTTCCCTGGGTGAAACCTTCGGCTGGATCCGGGAGCTTCGAGCGCGCTTCGTTTCGGTTGTCACACGGGACGGGCGCGAATATCTGATCCCGAACGAAGACTTCATCACACGGGAGGTGATCAACTGGTCGTTTTCCAACGAGCTGGTCCGACTGGACGTGCCGTTCGGTGTCTCCTACGAGTCCGATCCTCACCAGGTCACTGCGCTGGCGATCGAAGCGGCCTCGACCGTAGACCGGGTGGTTCAGAGCAAAGATCCGGTCTGCTGGATGACTGGATTCGGTGATTCGTCCCTCGATTTCCTGCTCCGCTTCTGGATCAACGACCCCCAGAACGGCATCACCAATATTCGGGGCAAAGTCCTGCTCGCGCTCTGGGATGCCTTCAAGGCCAATGGAATCAAGATCCCCTTCCCGCACCGCGAAGTCATTATGAAGACGCCCGTGCAGCTGGCCGGTCAAGCTTCCCAAGACTGAGCACCCTCCAGCGTCCGGCAGTGGCGCAGATACTGCGTTGCCTCAATTGTTCAATAAGAACCCACTTCTTTTTTGGTTTCGTTGGCCTAAACTTAAGCCATTCCCATTTTGCGGCGGGACCCTAAGTCCCTGATTTACTGATCATTAAAAACCGTTTCGTTCGCTTTTTTCGGAGATTAGGAGAGTTTGATATGCGTTCCCTTTTTCTTATCAGGACGATGTCCGCGATTCTCGCCGGGGTGCTCGTCACCGTCGGCTGCCAGACCACGGACCCTTACACCGGTGAGCAGAAAACCAGCAATACCGCCAAAGGCGCCGGGATTGGCGCGGCTATTGGCGGCGTATTCGGCTTACTGACCGGTGACAATGCGCGCGAGCGTAAGAAGCGTGCGTTGATCGGCGCGGGTGCCGGCGCACTTGCCGGCGGCGCGGTCGGCGCTTACATGGATAAACAGGAGTCCGAGCTCCGGCAGCAGCTCCAGGGCACCGGTGTCAGCGTCACCCGGAATGGCGAAAACATCATTCTGAACATGCCGAGCAATATCACCTTTGCCTCCGGGAGCTCGGATCTCAATTCCCGATTCTTCAAAGTGCTGGACAGCGTCTCGCTGGTTTTGAAGAAGTACGAAAAAACCCTGGTCGAGGTGGCCGGCCATACCGACAGCGTCGGCGGCACGGAGATGAATCAGTCGCTGTCGGAGCGTCGCGCCAACACGGTGACCCAGTACCTGGCGGGCAAGGGGGTCGCCGAGCAGCGGTTTCTAGTGGCCGGATACGGCGAAACGCGGCCCGTTGCCAACAACGACACCTCGGAAGGCCGGGCGCTGAACCGGCGGGTGGAGATAACCCTGGTACCGCTCACGACCTGATCGGATCGTTTATATCAACCCTGAAAAGGGATCAGAGAACTTAAAAACTGGTCTGAGTAAAGAATCGGGATCGAGCTCCCGCTCAGACCAGTCTCTCTGATTCGTTGTCTCGCCTTTTTCTTCCACCTGCCCTTTCGATCCACCGAAACCCGGCGCCATCACTACCGCGCGCGTGGCGCGTGGCGAGAACTCGCGCCAATTCCGCGTTCTATCCTCTTTTCTCTCCCGCCAAAGCGTTGTTGTTTTCTGTGCGCCCCCTCCAGTCCCGAATCCGTGCTGCCGGCTCCGGAAGCGCAGGCTTAACTTGCTGTTTTTGCCGTCCTTTCTTGATTCGATTCTTACTAAAGAAATCGGGGCCTGCGGCCGATAAGGGACAGACAAGGGCAGGACCTGAAACCGTGGGTTCGGCCAACTAACAGCATCCGTTTAGCATCCGGCGGCTAGGCGTCCGCCCGACGAACCGGATTCTGAAGAGGGCGTTAAGCCAACGAATCTGAGGCACGGTCAACATGCACTACGTCATAGGTTTCATCACGGCAATCGCGGGTCTGTTATGGGCGTTGAATAGTCTCCAACGCTCGGGAGTTGACCTCAATGCCTTCAACCCCTTCGTCTGGTGGCGAAGGCGACAGATCGCGAAGTTCTACGGCGCGAACCCCCTTCACGTTCTCGACAATCCGATGGAGGTCGCCGCTCTCCTGATGCTTGCAACGGCAAAATGCGACGGGGAAGTGTCACGGGAGGAGAAGCAATTTCTCCTGCAAACTTTCGAGAAGGAGTTTCATGTATCTGCACACGAAGCGTCTTCACTGCTCTCCCAGGCCTCCTATCTTCTTCGGGACGAAAGTGACATCACCGGTGAATTGGAGAAGATTCTGGATCGAAGCCGCTCATCCTTTACCGATGAGCAAATCGAGTCGACCATCAATCTGATGGAGAAAACTGCGTCATTGGAAGGGCCTCCCGGCAAGGTAAAAAAGGCGCTGATCAACGAGACCTCACGCGTCCTTCGTGCCGCTCAACTGCAGCCGGGAAAGTGGCAGCAGCAGAAACAGGCCTGAGCTGGGGCCACTGCACGCGCTAAGACATTTCAGCGTGCAAAAGACACGCTTCGAGGCCCTGGTGGCAGTTCTTGATTCACATTGGCGCGCTCGGCCCGGGATCTTCTTCTTTGCCGTTTAAAGACGCCCTGTTCCTTGTTGTCCTTGCCGTCATCGGCATCACCATTCCGGGTGCCGTCGTTTATATACACTTCCTCGGCGCAGATTCGGCGTTGAGACCTGCACACCAATCGTCCTTACATTTCATTACCTATCTGTTTCTCCTGCTCCCGGCTGGCGTTTGTTTTCTGAATCTATTCACGTCGATTTTCCGGCCATGGCGACATTCTAGAAAATTCGGGAACATGAAAAACTATCGCCATGTGTCGGGAATTCCCATATTCGGAGGGTTCCTCGTCTTCGCCGCCGCTCTTCTGTTGCCGCCGTCGCAAATCATCGGCGCCATTTTGCTGATCCTCTATCTGATGGATACCGGCGGAATTCACTGGTTCTTCTATTCGATTCTTCGTCACGGTTTGTAGTCTCACAGGATTGAGGCCTTTCTTTTGGACTTCCGGCCGGCTTTTCCGGATGCGCCGTTCGTCTCTGCGCGCGATAATCGGTCGCGACAAAAACCCAAAAATGAGGTAATCCACCGTGGCGCTCGCCAACCCCAACGTCACCCTCGACGACAAGTACACCCTGGAATCGGGCCGTATCTTTCTGTCCGGAGTCCAGGCGCTGGTGCGACTGCCGCTGGTTCAGCGCCAGCGCGATAAAGCAGCAGGTCTCAACACCGCGGGTTTCATTTCCGGCTATCGGGGGTCTCCGCTTGGCGGCTTCGATCAAAATCTTTGGCGCGCTCAGAAATTCCTGAAAGCGGCCAACGTGCATTTTCAGCCGGGTCTCAACGAGGACCTGGCAGCCACCGCCGTCTGGGGCGCACAGCAGGTGAATATGTTCGCAGGTGCGCGCTGCGACGGCATATTCGGTATCTGGTACGGCAAGGGTCCGGGCGTCGACCGCACCGGCGATGTCTTCAAGCACGCCAACAACGCGGGCACGTCCCGATTCGGCGGGGTGCTGGCCATTGCCGGCGACGACCACGCCTGCAAATCGTCCACGCTGCCGAGCCAGAGCGAATTCAGCTGGATGGACGCCATGATGCCGGTGCTTCATCCGGCGGGGGTTCAGGAGATCCTGGATCTGGGCATCTACGGCTGGGCCCTGTCCCGCTACAGCGGCTGCTGGGTGGGCTTCAAGGCCATTGCCGAGAACGTCGATTCGTCGATGTCGGTGGATGTCTCTCCTGATCGGGTGCAAATCGCGTTACCCGACGACTTCGAGCTGCCAGACGGCGGCCTATCCATCCGCTGGCCGGATCCGCCGCTGGAACAAGAGCGGCGGCTGCACCGGCAAAAGATTTATGCCGCGCTGGCGTTCGCCCGCGCCAACCGGCTCAACCACACGGTGATCGACAGTCCTAATCCGCGTTTAGGGATTGTCAGCGTGGGCAAATCCTGGCTGGACGTGATGCAGGCGCTCGAGGATCTGGAGATTGACGACGCCCTTGCCGCCAAGATTGGTCTGCGCGTATACAAAGTTGCCATGAGCTGGCCGCTGGAACGGGAGGGCATACGGGACTTCGCCAGGGGCCTCGAGGAAGTGCTGGTGGTCGAGGAAAAGCGGGCGGTGGTCGAAAACCAGCTCAAAGAGCAGCTCTACAACTGGCGAGAGGACGTGCGCCCTCGAGTCGTGGGCAAGTTCGACGAGGAGGGACGATGGCTGGTGCCCTCAACCGGCGAGCTGACGCCGGCCCAGATCGCGCGAATCATTGCCGCCCGCATCGGGCGTTTCTATACCAGCGAAGCCATCAACAAACGGCTGGATTTCCTGGCGCGAAAAGAAGAAGCGTTGTCTCGTCCGCGCCCGGTACTGGAGCGCGTCCCCCACTACTGTTCCGGCTGTCCGCACAACACCTCAACGGTGGTGCCCGAAGGCAGCCGCGCGCTGGGCGGCATCGGCTGTCACTACATGGCCACCTGGATGAACCGGCGCACCGAAACCTTCACTCAGATGGGGGGCGAAGGCGTGCCGTGGATCGGCCAGGCGCCCTTCACCGAGACGCGCCATATTTTCGCCAACCTGGGCGACGGCACCTATTTCCATTCCGGTTTGCTGGCAGTGCGTGCCGCCATCGCGGCCAAGGTCAACATCACCTACAAGATCCTCTACAACGACGCCGTGGCCATGACCGGCGGTCAGCCGGTAGACGGCACACTGACTGTCGAGCAGATCACGCACCAGCTCTACGGCGAGGGCGTACGGCGGATCGCCGTGGTCAGCGACGAGCCGGACAAGTACCCGGGGCGAGGCGCGTTCGCCAAAGGCGTCACCATACATCACCGCGACGAGCTCGAAGCACTGCAGCGGGAGCTACGCGAGCGCGAGGGCACCACGGTCATCATTTACGACCAGACCTGCGCAGCGGAAAAGCGTCGCCGTCGTAAGCGCGGGCTGATGCCCGATCCCCCGATTCGCGCGGTGATTAACGAGTCGGTTTGCGAGGGTTGCGGAGATTGCTCGGTACAATCCAACTGTCTGTCCGTGGTGCCCCTTGAAACAGAGTTCGGGCGAAAGCGCACGATTGATCAGTCTTCCTGCAACAAAGACTTCAGCTGCGTCAAAGGTTTTTGTCCGAGCTTCGTCACCTTGCACGGGGCAAAGCTTCGAAAAAAAACCGGAGAAGGCGAAGGTTCCGAGTTTCCAAAGCTGCCTGAGCCCGAGCTGCCACAAACCGCGCGGCCCTGGGACATCCTGGTGACCGGTGTGGGCGGCACCGGCGTGCTGACCGTTGGCGCGGTGCTCGGTATGGCGGCTCATCTCGAAGGCAAGGGCGTGGCGGTGCTGGACATGACCGGGCTGGCGCAAAAGTACGGCGCCGTCACCAGCCACGTGCGCATCGCGGATCGACCCGACCTCATTCACGCCGTGCGCATTCCTGCCGGCGGCGCCGATCTGCTGCTGGGCTGCGATCTGGTGGTGGCCGCCGGCTTTGAAGCGCTGAGCAAAGTCGACAGCGCCCACACCCATGCCGTAGTGAACAGCCACGAGTCCATCACCGCCGGATTCGTTGCCAATCCCGATCTGAATTTCCCCGCCTCATCCATGCGCCGCGCCATTGCAGAGGCGACCGGCGAAGGCAAGGATAGGTTCGTGGACGCGACCCGAATCGCAACCGCGCTGCTGGGTGATTCCATCGCCGCCAACCTCTTCCTTGTGGGTTTCGCCTGGCAGCGAGGACTGGTTCCGCTGACTTCAGAAGCCATCGAGCGGGCCATCGAGCTCAACGGCGTCGCCATCGACTTCAACAAGCAGGCGTTGTTGTGGGGACGCCGCGCCGCCCACGACCTCGCCGCGGTGGAACGCGTCGCGTTTCCACGTGCGCCGCGGAGACAGATTTCCGAAGATCTGGAAACCCTGATCGCCCACCGCAAAAAGTTTCTCAGCGAGTATCAGGATCCGGCGTATGCCGATCGCTACGAACGACTGGTTCGACGCGTGGCATCTGTCGAGAACGAGAAAACCCCCGGCAGTAAAGGCCTCGCCGAGGCCGTAGCGCGCAATTATGCGAAGCTGCTCGCCTACAAGGACGAGTACGAAGTGGCGCGCCTGTACACTGAAACGGGCTTTTTAGAGCGGCTCAAGGATCAGTTCGAAGGTGATTTCCGCATCCAGTTTCACCTCGCTCCACCGTTGCTGGCGCGCCGGGACCCGGTGACCGGGCGGCCGAAGAAACGTGCTTACGGCGAATGGATGCTGCGCGTGTTTCGAATGCTCGCGCGGATGCGGCGACTGCGCGGCTCGCTGCTCGATCCCTTCCGCTGGAGTCCCGACCGGCGCCTGGAGCGAGCGCTGATCCGGGAATACGAGACCAGTCTGGAACAGATCCTAAAAAATCTCGATCCGGGGAATCACGCCACGTCGATTACGCTGGCGGCAATGCCGGAGCGCATTCGCGGCTTTGGTTTCATCAAGGAGAAAAGCTTGGAAAAAGCCCGCCAGCTCGAGACCGCGCTCAGGGCGGAGATACCGGACAAGGCCGCGTGAGCACGGTATCCAGTGGAGGAAGCAGCCACACCTTCGCCGGTCGAAAAATGGATCCCGCTGTTTAATGGAGGCGCTGCCGACCGTGGTCGCGTGACAGACATCAGAAATTTAAACTGCGTACTGCTTGATTGCGCAAATGGGAGTGAGTGATGGGCAAGCAGATGTATCGTGTCGGTCAGATCGTGCCGAGCTCCAACGTGACCATGGAGACCGAGATCCCGGCGCTCCTCAGGGCCAGGGAGCAGATCCTGCCCGAGCGATTCACCTTCCATTCCGCCCGCATGCGGATGAAAAAGGTCACCAAGAAGGAGCTCGAAGCCATGGACGCCGAGTCGGACCGGTGCGCCCTCGAGCTCTCAGACGCCGCCGTCGACGTGATGGGCTACGCCTGCCTGGTGGCGATTATGAGCATGGGCCCCGGGTATCACCGGGAATCGGAGCGGCGCCTTGGAAAGATTGCCAGCGACAACGGCCATCCTTGCCCCGTGGTGAGCTCGGCCGGGGCGCTGGTGGAGGGCCTTAAGGTACTCGGCGCCAAACGGGTCAGCGTGCTCGCCCCCTACATGAAGCCGCTGACCAAGCTGGTGACGGACTACATCGAGAACGAAGGCTTCGAGATCGTCGACGTGATTTCCCTGGAGATCCCCGACAACCTGGACGTGGCCGCCCAGGATCCGATGCAGCCGGCGGAAGTCTGCGCCCGGCTGAACGTTAAGGGCGCCGATGCGGTGGTTGCCTCGGCCTGCGTGCAGATGCCGTCGCTGCCCTCCATCGAGCCGCTGGAACGGAGCATCGGCCTGCCCACCGTATCGGCCGCCGTATGCACCACGTACCTGATGCTGGAACGCCTGGGGCTGGCGACCCGTGCGCCAGGCGGTGGAACTCTGCTGAGCGGACGATTTGGCAACGCCAAGGCGGCCTAGTCCACACCTAAAGGAAAAGAAAAGGGCCGGAACCGGAAGCAGTCCGGCTCGGGCCCTTAGTTAACGCTTTCGCGAACAGAGAATCGCGAAACGGAGAGAATAAGGAATTAGCCCCCGTACACCGCAGTCTTGAACGCGTCGGCGTATATCTGAAAGGTCGGGCTCAGCCTGCTCTTACCCGCTTTCCGGGCGACCACTTCTGAGCGCCGACGGGTCGTCCCGGCCGTCTTTGACTCGGCCCGTTTGGGCTCGCCACCCGGCGGCCCGGAACGGAAGATGGCCGCGTTCATCGTTAAGTTCATCACGTGGGTAAACATGTGGATTTTCCTCATGCTCAGCTCTAAGCCTGAGCATCAAATTATTGCGTTGAGCTTAAGATAAGCGATGGATCTACTACCTACAAGCGAGACTTTTTTACACTCATGTTAGAATTTCTCATACTCAGAAACGCCGGAAGAGAGCCATGGAGCGCCGTCTGCCCCCTCTGAACGCCCTGCATGCCTTCGAGGCGGCGGCCCGCCACGAGAGCTTTTCGCGGGCAGCCAAGGAGCTGCACGTCACCCACGCCGCGGTGAGTCACCAAATCCGCGCGCTGGAGGACTGGCTGGGGGTGCCTTTGTTCGAGCGCACGGCCCGCTCCGTGCGTTTGAACCAGCGAGGCCGAGCCTACTTGCCGCTGGTCCGGGGGGTTTTCGACCAGCTCCACGCCGGAACGGCCACGCTTTTGCGCGCTTTGCGGGACGAGGCCCTCATTGTGACCGCGCCGCCCGCCTTCGCGGTGCTCTGGTTGGCGCCCCGAATCGGGCGGCTCTGGTCCGCGCATCCGGATCTCGGACTTCGTTTAAAGGAGATTTCCTGGCTGGAGGACGTGGATTTCACCGCCACCGATGTCGCGATACGGGTCGGAGATGGGGACTGGCCGGATCTGGATGTAGTGCCACTGCTGCCGGGAACATTGACCCCGATGTGCAGCCCGATGCTGTTGGCAAATGGCCATCCGTTGGACAGCCCTCGAGACCTGGTCCACTACACGCTGCTGCACGCGTACGACCACAACAGCTGGCGCCAGTGGTTTCAGGCAACCGGTCTCGAAGATGCGCACGCCACCCGCGGCCCGGTTTTCGACGACACCAATCTCATTCATAGCGCGACGCTTGCCGGCCAAGGTATCGGTCTGCTGCACACCGCGCTCACTCGCAAAGAGCAGGCTGCGGGTCTTCTCGTGCGGCCATTCGAAATCGGAGCGCAGAATGACTTTGGCTACTATTTGGTTTATCCGCGCGAATCTGCGTCAGATCATCGAATCGCGCGTTTTCGCGACTGGCTGCTCCAGCAGGCCGCCGAAGACGCACATTAGCATCGCCTAGAGATTGACAAAAAAGCTCGAATGCAAGACGAAAGATGCCCGCAGTGCGGTTCGCCCATTGTCACCCGGACAGAGGGCGGCTCCCTGGTTATTCAGTGCACTCAATGCCCCTTCGAAGCGCTGACGACCGATCCGCGAACACCGATGAGCGACCAAACGGTGTATTCGGTGCGTATCTCTGCGCTGAAAAATCCACCTCCCCGAGACGCGGCTTCCCTGGCTGTTGCACTCGGTATCAGTGCGGCGACTGCGCGAGAGCTTCTGCAGCGGGGGGGGCCGATCGCCATGGATGTCCCTGCGGTCGAGGTCCAGCGACTTCACACGCTTATAAGCCCGCTTGGATTCAGTCTCGAGATCGAGCCGCACTTCAGGTGGACGCTCGACTGAATCCAGAAAATGTTTTGTGTCACATTGTCGAGAATTTGTGACGGGAACGCGCAGCCAGGCGAGTTCCCCGCCGTTCCAGGATGCTATTATTTTGCTATTGGACAGGTAGCTCCCCCGTACACATTCGACAGCAACATACCGGGCCGGCCGCGGACTCGGAAGCGGAGAGTGCGGCTGAGAGTAACGATCCATTGGCAAGATCCGGTTTTAAAACGGTAACCTGAAGTGACACAGCAAGCTCCGAAACAGGTGCTCATCGTCGATGACGCTGACGACTATCGCGAGCTCCTGGTTCGTTTCATGAACAAGGCGTTTCCGGATGCCAAGGTCACCTCGTACAACCCGGTTGGAAAGGGGGCGCCCGGACCGGATTTTGACTGGTCCAAATTCGACGTGCTCATCATGGAGTATCGTCTTGGTCCGGAAGAGAACGGTCTCGACTGGCTTCGTAAATTCAAGCGTGACCATACGCGTTTTCCGGCCACCATTCTGCTCACGGATTCCGGAAGCGAAGACGTGGCCGTGCGCGCACTCCGTTACGGCGCCCACGACTATCTGCGGAAACATCATCTCAGCGCCCAGAGACTGGCGGAAAGCATTTCGGACGCCTTCAATGTCCGTGCCAAGCAATCAAGCGCAACCCAGTCGCTGACCCTCAACGCATCGCGTTTCAGCAAGTCTTTCTTCTACGGTCAGTTCAGTCTCGCATTCGACGAAGCGGAAAAAGGCGAAAACCGTGCGGTCATTCTGATTACGATCGATGGCTTCGAAGCGTTGCGGGATTCCCTCGGCGTGCTGGGCACCGACGCGATTGCCCGCCACCTCGGAAAGATCAGCACCGAGATGTTCAAACTGGATCGCTACAGGCCGCGGGCAACGCGATTCACCGATTCTTCCATTGCGCTGCTTGCGGGCCAGTACAAGTCCAGGGACGATCTCGAGCGCCTGCTTAAAGGGCTCTGCGCGCGACTCAACAACGCCCCGCCGGAAGTGGACGGCACGCCGGTACGCATCACCGTGAGCATCGGAGCGGTCATCATCACCTCCCGAGCGCCCGGTGTGGCGGGATTGCTGCAGCAGGCGGAGCGGGCGGCGGCGGAATCGTCCGGGAAAAAGGGCGACTCCATCGTGGTGCAAACGTCCAAGGCGCCAGAAGAGAAAGGATTGGACACTGCCGCACGGGCGCAGGTATTCGACGCTCAGGAAGCCATCCGTGAAAATCGGATCCAGGCAATCTTCCAGGCCCTGATGAAGGTGTCCGAAAGAAGCTCCAAGCTACCGTTCACCGAGCTGTTCCAGATCAGCCCCCGTTTTATCGCCCACAACGGCCAGACCCTGAACGCCGATTCCGTGTTGAAGGGAAAAAAAGACGACAATCTGGCGCGGCTCATCGATCGATGGAAAATAAGAGAATGCGTCAGCCGGCTGTTGGATGGAAAATTCCCTGAAAAGCAGGCGCCCGGCTTCTGTATCGAATTGAGCGAGTCGTCCTGCACCGATGTCAAGCTGGTGGCCTGGATCGGCGAGCTCATCAAGCACCACGGCGGTCAGCGCCGCTTTGGTGAACTCTGCCTGAGCGTCTCCGGTGAAGTGTTCATGCGTCATTTAAAACCACTGCTTGCGCTTTTCGCTCACCTGCACAAGCAGCACGGATTTCTCTTTGCACTCAAGAAGGTCGAGGATCCGGAGCTGTGCAAGGTCTGTTTCAGCCAGTTTCCATTCAGTCTGCTCGCCGTTACTTACCCAACGCTCAAACGCCGGTCTGAATCAACGTCTGACGTTACGGACTGGGACAAAATGCTCGACTCGGCCCATAAGCGCGCCGCGTTGAGCGTCGCCACCGAGATCGAGGACGCCAACGCACTCACCTTCGCTATTTCTAAAGGCATCGACTTTGTTCAGGGAGACTTCATCGCTCCGGAGCAAGAAGAAATCGAGGCGATAGTCGGCGTTGAGTCGGTCCAGATCCGGTCCTGATCCCCTAGCTTAGAGTCGTCGAAACTTTGCCATTGAGCTGAAACTCTAATACTACGCCCACGTCGTTCGGGAAACTCTCTATCGGCGTTAATTCTTCGTCTCGAGATTATCCATGCGCCTTGTCGGTCGACTACTCTTCGCCCTCGTACTGACGCAATTCGCGGGCTGCCAGACTGCAGCGGTGCCCGGGAACGCGCGTCCTGACATCGCAGAATCGTCGGCTGAATACCCTGGCGCCGGCGAAGCCGGCCGCGTCATCCACGTCGTCAGCAACGGCTGGCATACGGCAATCGTGCTGGCACGATCCGATCTGCCCGCGGGCAAGATTTCTGAAATCCGAGATTTTCCCAGGGCTGAATTCTTCGAGTTCAGCTGGGGCGATGCAAAATACTTCCCCGCTCCAAAAAAGGGGCTGGGCATGATCATCAACGCGCTGTTTACGCCGACGCCGTCGGTGGTTCACCTTGCTGGCCTGCCGGCCCACCCGCGAACAGTGTTTCCCCAGGCCGAGGTGGTGGTGCTTCAGGTGACGCCGGAAGGATTTCTAAATCTCGTGTCGTATCTCGACGACACTTTCGATCGTGATGCTGACGCTTCGAGTATTCCGGGGCTCTATCCGTTCAGCCGTTTCTATCCCGCCAAAGGCCGGTTTCACATGTTCAACACCTGCAACACCTGGACCGCCGGCGGGCTCGCCGTCGCTGGTGTCGCGGTGACCGTCACCGGCACCCTGCAGGCGGAAGAACTGATGGCACAGCTGCGGTAAAGTCGGGATGGGAAGATCTGAACCCTGCTGTACAAAACGGCCTCATTTCCAGCGGCAACGCTGCCTTACCGGCGCTTGTCCCTTTTCTAGCGATTGGGCCGAGGGAATAGCGGGCCGGGGCCCGGCGAGCGATTCGACCCGAGGGCCCCTTCCCAATGCCGCGAACACGAAGCCGTTGGCGAAACTTTTGCTCAGGGCATTTTCGCCAGGATCTTGCGCATACCGTCTGCGTCGAAGGCTCGCAGTGTCTGCGTGCGCACGTTTCCGCCAGAGCCGACCGTCAACAGCGCTGAGGTTACCGCCTCGTCGGAACCTTCCATGACCGCGACAACGTCATAGGCGCCGACGGTCCAGTAAATGGCTTTGACTTCGACGTCGAGCTTCTTTGCCATCTCGGTAAATGCTTTTGCGCGAGCGGGAGAGTCCTTGACGTTTTTGATCCCCTGCTCGGTGAAATTTATCAGTGAAATAAATGTGGACATGAACACACCTCCTGCCTGGCCGGGTGGCCGAATGACGAGCTGATTGTGAGTCCGCCGCGACCCGCGATGTCGCCTGATCGCGAAACGGCCCCGAGGAGTCAGTTCCTTGGATCGGGCTGCCGGGAATAAGGCTCGGGGAAGTTGACTCCCCGACCTCCTCTAATACGCTTATATGGAGTGAAGTTCCAGTCTTTCACCCGCAGCGGATGACCATCGAGGCAGAGCTCAAGGCCTTTTACCAGAAGTGCGGCTTCGGCGACGCGCTGGGATCGCGCTCGCGCACGGTGCCTGTTTATACCGGCTGTCTGCTGGTGCCGCTACCGAATATCGAAACCCGCCGCCGCTTTCTCAAATATCACGACATTCACCACCTGGTCACCGGCTACAGCGTCGGGCGGATTGGAGAGGGTGAAGTGAGCGCCTGGGAGCTGGGCGCGGGCTCTGCATACATCTCGCCGATACTCGGGATCATGAATCTGATTGCCTTGTCGACAGGTCTTGCGCTGAAGCCTAAACGGATGTGGCGCGCTTTCAAGCGCGGCTGCCGAAGCTTCACGCTTTATCCCACGCTCAGGCGCGCCCGGCTAGACGACGGGCGCTGGCACAGCACGGACCACCTTCGCGGCGACATTCTTGACACCCGGCGCAGCCCCGTACCGATTGCCCTTAGGGCCGTAGAGTTCGGCGTCTACTCCATTCTCGCAATGAGCATTCATGCCTGTCTCGCCATACCCGCGGTGGTTGCCCGTTTCGTTACCGACATCACCCTGGGCTACAGCGTTTTCCAGGCGGTACAGCCGAAGAAACGCGCGGACCTGTACTGATTGAACCGGGCGGCGTTTCGAGCTTTCAGGTCATCCTGTCGTAAACTCGTGCAAAGGGCTACTGAAACCATTCCATGACTGGCTTCGTTATCGCCGCCATATGCGCTGTATTGTGCATACTCAATTTTTACCTGGGCTTCGTGCGCCCGCCGATCGTCTTACGCCGATACCCGCAGACGGCCGCAATCGTTTTCTTCTTTCTCACGCTTTTCTCAGCTTATTTCGGATGGCGGGAATTACGATCCGTTGATGAGCTTGCGGCGCTGATCGACCCCGTCCCCGAGGTGGTGGCGGTACTTTACGTGCCCACCCCCGGCGAAATGCAGACGATAGCGAACGCAATGGCCGCAACTCCGGAAACAACGCCGACTGGCAATACGCGGGACGAGCGCCGACAGCTTGCAAAGAACGTGGAGGACGTTCGGACACGGCACTGGCGGCTGGATACCACCATGTCGCCCGACTCCGTCATTGGCTTCTATCGGCAACAAACGCATCGACGGGACTGGGAGATAACGTCGGACTCCCCGCCCTTCTTGTCACTTGAACGGGGTGTTGAGACACTGATGATTTATACTAGCCGCGATCGCCTCCGCTCGATTACGGAGGTCTGGTACATGTACAAGCAAGGGAGTGACTGACATGCATATTTCCAGCTTCATCGGCTTTCTGATTATCGGTGGGATCGCCGGCTGGATCGCGGGAAATGTCATGAAGGGCCGCGGATTCGGAATCTTCGGCAACATCATCGTCGGCATTGTCGGCGCTTTCTTCGGCGGATTTCTGTTCAGCATTCTCGGGTTGTCAGCCCACGGCTTGATTGGCTCCCTGATCATGGCCACGCTAGGGGCCATCGCCCTGCTTGCCATCATCGGTTACTTGAAGAAAGTGTGAGCGCTGTGGCCCAGGATTTCGTTCCAACGCCCGGGAATCTTCCCGGTACACGAAAGCAAAATAAGGGTGCAGCAGTGGAGGTCGAACAGACAGTTAAGGCGGCGGATATACTCTATGATCTCCGCCTGACGGTCACCACGATAGACCAGCTGCCGGCAGCATCTCGGCCCGAAAGTCTCGCTGCCGGGTACGAGATCCAGAATGAGCTCGTAAATCGACTCGAAGCAAGGTACCGGGGAACGGGCATCGGCTACAAGATCGCCTGCACCAACGTTCACGCGCAGCAGCTCCTCAACACCGATGCGCCGGTATTTGGCCGGCTTTCCTCGTGCTTCACCCGCTCTGGCCCTGCGAGGATTAACGGCAAGGAATTTTCCCTTCTCGGCATCGAGCCCGAGTTCGCGTTCGAGGTTTCCAGGAATGTGCCGTCGACAGATGAGCCGTACTCCACGGATACGATCACTGACTATGTCTCCCGCATGATTCCCGCCATTGAGCTGGTCGGTCATCGATTTTCCGACTGGGGAAAATTCGACGCGCCGGTCCTGGTCGCGGACAACGCCGTCCACCAGGCGTGGATCCGAGGGCGCGCGGTAGGAGAATGGCGGCAGGTAAATTTGGCCGAGCATCCCGTCCGGCTCATCGTAAACGGTGACGTTGAATTCAGGGGCAGCGGCGCGAACGTGCTCGGCAACCCCTTGAACGCCCTCGCCTGGCTGGCCAACGAGCTTCCGAAGTGGGGTCGGTCGCTCAGCGCGGGTGATGTCGTCACCACCGGCACCTGCACCGATGTTTACACGGCAAAGATCGGCGACCAGATCCGGGCCGACTTTGGTGACCTGGGCAGCGTCGAGCTCGAGCTGACATAGATTCAGTTCGAGGAAGTTCCCGGTCCAGACTAAACGTCGAGATTCATACGCCATGCCGCAATTCGTACTGGTGCACGGCGCCTGGCACGGCGCGTGGTGCTGGACAAGGGTGCTGCCCCTGCTTCGCGCCGCGGGCCATGACGCTCACGCGGTGACGCTCACCGGCGTCGGAGACCGCGCGCATCTGCTGAGCCCCGAAATCCGGCTCAGAACCCACGTTGACGACGTGCTCCACCTGATCAAATTCGAAGAGCTCGACGATGTCGTGCTCGTCGGCCACAGCTATGCGGGAATGGTGATTACGGGCGCCGCCGATGCGTTGCTGCACCAGGGCTCGAAAGCGCTTAAACAACTTGTCTATCTGGACGCCGTCGTCCCCCGCCCCGGCGAAAGCTGGAGCAGCCATCAGCCCGCGGAAACCGTTGCTGCGCGCATTAAAGCCGTCATCATCAGAAACGGCACCGAGGTGATGCTGCCCCCGGACGCCAAGGTCTTCGGCCTCAAAGGCGCCGACCACGAGTGGGTGACCCGCCGGATGACGCCGCAGCCCTTTGCCGTTTACCAGGATCCCCTCATCTTCGACGCCGGCCGGCTCTCCGCCCTGCCCCGGACCTTCATTGACTGCACGGCCCCTTCACTACCTACTCTCGACAATATCCGAAACCGGGTGCAGCAGGAAAAAGACTGGCAATTACTGGAGCTCGAGACGGGCCACAACGCGATGATCAGCGCACCGCGGGAACTCGCCGACATGTTACTTTCGCTGATTTAAGAAAAAAGGACCAGAAACCCTGATCCCGTCTTGACCATGTGGCTAAACGCAAATGGTCCTGACTCTTTTATTTGAAACTATCTTAAGCTAATTCAGTCCTCAATCGTCATCGTCGTCGTCATCATCCTCCCGCACTTGGTCCAGCATTGCCTCTCCGGCAAGCCCGTGCACTTTAGCAGTGGGGTGAAAATCATCGAAAAATATAAAAGAATCGAAATCGCATACCACCAAAGGTGACAAACATGGATCCTCAACATTGGTGAACCCAAGAGAAACAGCGTTGTCGATGGTAGAGCGAAGAAAACGAAATGTATCGAACTCAAGGACCTCAATATCGTAATCGTCTTCGATTTCATCGATCGCTTTAGCTAGCGGGCGGTTAAATTTTCTTGTCAATCGCGTTGCGCGCTTAATCACTTCCTTGTCACCCGAGAACCGAAACCTTGGGGTTGCGCCCAAATCTGGAATATTTGGGATCAAGAAGAACGCTGCACCAGCCATGGAAAGGCGATCGATCGCATCGATAATTCCAACGACTGCCTCTTGAATAATCGTTGTCGAAGTTTCGACGGTACCAGACTGTACTGCAGCGGCAACGTCATTGCCGCCGATAAAAACAACATATAGCGCATCGGAGGGTATTCCGCCCACGGAACTTCCCAGGAATGCAGTTACTTGTTGTGGTAGATCGCCGGGGGTTAAGTCGGCATTGGCACGTGCGCCAGCGACCGCGTAATTGGTCCCCGCCGGAACGAACTGCATCCCCGTTATAAAGGATGGAAGAAACAGAGCCGGGTCTGCATCAAGGTCAAGGCCACTGGCCAACACTTCAACCGCGAAGTCGTCCTCGGTTGTTAAATCGTCATTCGTAAATCCGTTAGCAAAGGGAAATGTTGTCAAAATTATGCCACGAGGATCGTTCAAAAATATTAACAAATCAGCCAGATTGCCATTATCAGACAAACTATCTCCGAATATAAAAATATCACTGAAGTTCTCGTCGTCCGCTGAAGCGCTGAGCGGGACGACAAGTAAGACCAGTAAAAACGCGCGCTGAAGGATCTTAGTGATCATCATTCTCACTCCTCATGAGTTATTGAGTCTTAGAGGCGGATTCGTTGATTCGAACCCGCCGTGGGTTACGAACGATGCGCCGCCTTTGTGTCATCGATACGACCGCCATGGACCCCGATGAATCACCCGCTTATTCTCCCTTGCGACGGCGCGAAAGCCGAGAGAAAAAGGCTCGTCGGTTCTAAATGGACATAACAGATTTCCCTCCTAAGTTA